>JABDJT010000049.1 GCA_013003335.1 Verrucomicrobiales bacterium
TAGATCACCTCACGGCCGTTTTCTTTCAGGAAGGCGGTGGTATCCCGAATCATCGCCTGGTTCTCCTCCTCGGTCGTTCCCAGGATCTCCGTCACGTGCAACTTCCAGCTTTTCCCGAAAAAGGTGATCACCGGAGTTTCCGCATCGAGCAGGAGCTGCACCTGCTGGTCTTTTTCCACGTCAGTCTCCTTGCGCCGGGTCGAACCGAAGGCCGCGATTTTGGCGTGCTTCCATTTCAACTTGGCTGCCTCCTCAAAAAATTCGACGTCCTTGGGATTGGACCCGGGCCAGCCGCCCTCGATGTAATCCATCCCGAACTCATCCAGTTTTTTGGCGATGCGGATTTTATCCAGCGAGGAAAAATTCACGCCTTCGCCCTGGGTGCCGTCCCGCAGGGTGGTGTCGTAGAGTTTCACGATTGAGGAGGGTTGGTTCATCGAATCAACAGGGTTGGATCGTTGCGGGGAAATCCCGAAGCGGCAGAGCAGGCATGAAATGCTGTAGAAAAAACCGTTCGCAATCTCCCGCTCTAATCAAATGAGGGAAATTGCAATTGTAATCGAGCCGATCATTCGTCCGGTTTGTCTCATGCGCTGAAACCGTAGCCGATGACCGGCTGGAATCCAGCAAAAATGGTTGGTCAAAGCGTCTCCTGAAACCACGCTGCCATGCGCCGGATATCCAGCGGCATCGTCAACCAGCCGTGCCTTCCGTTCTTCCGGACGATCAGCTCCACATCGGCGCCGGCTTGTTCCGCAGCCTCCACGAACCACTCGCTCTGCTCGAGGGGCGTGAGGGTGTCGGCATCCCCGTGAAAAATCAGGACGGGCGCCTGGTCGGCCCGGACGTGATACACGGGCGAAAGATGATGCGCGATCGGCTTCCATTTCTCCAGGTCGAGGGCATCCGGGCCGAACGCTTTCCGATAACTTTTCGGCGGCCCGCCGTCTCCGAGGTTCTCGGTTGAGGCACCGAGGTCCGCGAGGTTGGTGACAGGAAAGAAAATCGCGGCGGCGGCGACCTCGCTGGATTGCTGTTCCAGCTCGGTGGCCGCATCCGGGTCTCCGGGCGACCCCTGGGTAACCAGCATTAGGCTCAGATGGCCGCCGGAGCTCCCGCCGGTCACACCGAGACGGTTGGGATCGATTCCGTATTCGTCTGCGTGGAGCTTGATGAACCGGACCGCGCGTTCCACGTCCCGGAAAACCTCCTGCACACTGGCTTTCGGCTGGGACAAATGCGAGACCGCTACAACGGTGAATCCCTGCCGCAGCAACGGAGCGGCCATCCAGAGATCAAACGAATCCGGGCTCGACTTCCAGCTTCCGCTAACCAGCAGGATCACGCCCAGGCCATTCGGATCGGCCGGCTGAACGACGTCAAAAGTCAGGTCCCGACCGTTCCGCGCTCCATACACGACACCGTCGATCCGCTCGACCGCCGGGTTGAAATACCACCAGCCGCCTGCAACCAGGAGTGCGATCACGAGCAGGATAACTCCAAAAGCCTTCAGGCATTTCAGAGCGCACCCTTTCGCGGTGCGACGGGTGTTGAGGTCAGGGGAATCGTCAGGGGCCGGCTTCGTCATGGCGGTTCAGGATACGAAAAAACCCGGCGCTCTTGCGAGGCCGGGTTTCGGAAATTCGGGAGTGAATCCCGGAGCATCAGGCCGCGTCGGCGCCCTTGTGTCCGAGGATTTTCACGGTGCGATTGAGCTGATCAAATTCGATCGGCTTCTTGATCACCGTCACCGGGCCGCTGGCCAGGATCTTGGTGAGAATCTCGCTGTCCGGATAACCGGTGATAATCACGATCGGAAGATCGGGACGTTTCGCCTTCATCTTGGCGTAAACTTCATCACCCGGGATATCAGGAAGTTTTAAATCGAGAAATACGAGATCGAAATCCTGGCGCTCGGAGTAGTTCAAAGCTTCCCCTCCGGTGCCGACTACGATTCTGCCGAAACCGGCTTTCTTTAAAAACTGCTTAAACAGCGTCTGCAGAGCAGGATCATCATCGACGACAAGCACGGTCGGCTGACCGCCTTCGTCTGTTTTCAGGATATCTTTGTCCAGGAGGGAACGCTTGATGCGCCAACGACCACCGATTTGAATCGCAGGTAGTTGGCCACGTTGTACAAGGTAATAGACGGTAGGCAGGGGGATCCGCAGATACTCTGCGGTCTCCTTGACCGTCATCAATTCCGGTGGTTCTTCGTCAGCCATGAGGGTGTGGGTTTGTGTGTGTGAGTGGTGGGGAAACCGAGTTAAAAGTGTCTGTGGTAAGTGACGGGATTTATCGAAAATAAAGTCATAGGTCCGTCACCTTTTTCGGTCGAGGTTTCATAATTTCTAGGATTACAAAACCCTCGGTTGTTAACTACAATGCAATATTTCCAATCTGACAAGGAAAAAGTGACAAAATTTTTCAAATTTGATTGTCCCTTCTGAGACTGGTAAACCTGATTTATTTAGCTTTCCTGAAAAATCAAGTGAGTCGAGTCTCTACGACCGGCGAAATTCGACTCATTGTCCTCCCGGATGTTTGTAAAATTTCGGTACCCCCTTTTTCTTAAGGCAGTTCTGCACACTTGTAAAGAATCGTCTTTTTCATGGGGGATCACCGTACGGAATCCGCAGTCCCACCGAGTCGGGATTTGATTCGGCCCCCTAACCAGTTTCGGAGTTATTCACGAGATTCCGGTTCATTTTCCCGAATTTGAAAATTGAACAAATCCCGTATCCCGCCTCTATCAGAGTCATTCAATTTGGGTATTCCGGATCGGGATTTTCAGGCCTGCGTTTTGCCCGATTTGGCCAAAAATCACCCCTCTATGGATTCTACGACCGTAATCAGAGGCCGGAATTGTGATGGCAGTTTCAGTCCCTGTTCAACCATGTTTTCGACGTTTTTCCCTAACAGATATACCCATTCTCGTAATCCCTCCGAATCCAACGATTATAGTGATTCACGTTTTTACTTCGGAACTGTAAAGCGTCTCAATTTTGATCGAATTCGAATCCATTTCCGGTTTTCGGAAAATGCTTTTCCCGGCAATTCGAGGGAATCCGGGTTGATTTCAGGTCATTGCCACTCCACGATTTCGAACAGATGCCCGTTTCTGCACTCCGTTTTTCGTTTTTCCTCCTGGCGGGACTTGGTCTCCCGTTCGGGTACATCGCCACCGCGCAGGAATCGGACTTCAAACGGATCGATGACCAGGCCCGGATTTTCACATCACCCGAAGCCGCCGCCTCGAAGGCCGCCATCGAAAAGCAGTTCACTGCGCTGAACCTGGAGACCGGCGTGGAGCTGTTCGTCCTCACCGTGTCGACCGCCACCGGAACCTCCGCCCGGGAGATCGCGGCTTCGAAGGTGGATTC
>JABDJT010000487.1 GCA_013003335.1 Verrucomicrobiales bacterium
TTGACGGCCTTCATCTCGGGCACCAGGCCGTGATCCGGGCGGCGCTGGATTCTGCGGCGGAAGGGGAGGGCGAGGCGGTTGTGATCACGTTCGACCCCCACCCGGTTCGCGTCTTGTCTCCGCAAAACGCACCGCGCCTGCTTGCTTCCCTGCCGCACCAGATTCAGATTCTCGGCGGGCTCGGCGTGAAAAATCTGCTGGTGATCGAATTTGATCGTGAGTTTGCCGATCGCGAAGCGGAGGATTTCGTGAGGGACCTGTGCCGGGTCCCGGTGGCGCGAATTTGTGTCGGCGAGAACTGGAAATTCGGCCGGGGGCGGCGGGGAAACGTTGAGCTACTCGAAAAACTGGGTGCTGAATTGGAATTTGCCGTTTCCGGAATCCCGATTCTGAAAATCGAAGGTTCAGCCGTCAGCAGCACCCGGATTCGCGAAGCGGTCGCCGCGGGCGATTTCGAGGTCGCGCAAAAATTGTTGGGACGGCCCTACACCGTTCTCGGCACTGTAATCGAAGGGCGAAAGCTGGGGCGCACGATCGGATTTCCAACGGCGAATTTGACGGTTCACAGCGAGCAGCTTCCGCCAACCGGTGTGTATGCCGTTCGCGCAACAGGAAGCGGAGATTCCTGGACAGGCGTGGCGAATCTGGGCTATCGCCCGACCGTCGAAGGCGGGAAAACCAAGCGATTGCTGGAAGTTCACCTGTTTGGCCTTGAGCACGACATTTACGGGGAAGATATCGAAGTGGAATTTGTGAAATTCCTGCGACCTGAGAAAAAATTTGACGGGGTCGATGATCTGAAAAAACAGATCGCGACCGATGCCGAAGCGGCGCAGGCCGCTTTCGAATGAACGGTGGGCCCGCTATTCGGAGATAATCGGGCGGATTACGTTTAGCCCGAGGGGCGTCAGCTTTTCTTCCAGTGCCGTGTACATTTTATCGTCTTCGAAGGTTCCTACGATCGCCCCTCCGGACCCTGTGAACTTTGCGGTGGCACCCACCGAACGGGCGGTTTCGACCATGCGAATATTTCCATCCCCGATTTTGTAGAGGCTGCGCCGCAAATCGAAGTTTTCGTCCAAAAGCGATCCGATTTCCGATCCCTTTCCTGCGACGAGAAGATCACGGGTTTCCTGGGCGAGTTCCGCCCAGCGTTGCATGGCCTTGACGACTTCCTTTTCCCCCCGATTGAAGCGGCCGCGAATGTCGTTGTGAAACACCTCGGTTCCTTCCGAGAGGTTGGTGTTGTAGGCGACGTAAAGCGGCGGCAGGAGTTTTGGATCGAGCGTCTCGTAATTCCCGAACCCCTGTTGTTCCATGGTTTCGCGGTCAAAATCCATGAAAACGACTCCCTCGTAAGCTTGAATCACCCGGTCCTGCAGTCCGGCCGGAATGTTCAGCTCGTCATTTTCGACCGACAGGATCAGATTCGCCTGCACAGCGCGTGGAATCGTGACGCCGTAAAATGCCATCATGGCCCGGAGCGCGGCGGTGATGATTGCGCTGGATCCAGCCATGCCGACCTGGGAGGGGACATTCGATTTGTAGCGCAGCGTGAAATTCCGGTCTTCCAGCTCGATTCCGTTTTCCACGCAATGATCGTAAAACCGCTTCGCCGTTGCTTTCAAGAGACGGACGCCGCCGTAGTATCCGTAGAGCCCGACATCCTCGCGGAGTGCCTTCAGGCTCGAAAATTCGGAGTGGTCGCGGCGCGCGGAAAGGATTTCCAGTTCAGGAGATTCCCAAAGGACGACTTCGGCTTCGAAATTGCGGCAGATGAACGAAATCGTTTTGCCGTGATAGCCGTCGGACGGGTTTCCGATCAGGCCCGCACGGGCGTACGATTTTTTACGGATAATCATGAAAATTCAGAAGCCGGGAAACTAGTCGATCGTGTTGGGTATGGCAAGGTGATCGAAATTGCCATTTGGCTAACCTTCGGTAGAATCCAGCCATGGCGAACCTGCTCGATTTTTGCAAAAACCTCCCCATCAAGACTGCTTCCGCAGGTGAAACTGTGATGAAGGAGGACGAAAAAGACGGTGAGATTTTGATCCTGAAATCCGGAACAGTGGAAATCTGGAAGCACGGGCTACAGGTGACGACCCTTGCGAATCCAGGGTCCACGCTGGGCGAGATTGCTGTGCTGCTGGAGCGCGGACATACAGCCACGGCTGTCGCTCAGTCCGACTGTGAGTTTTACGTGATGGATCACGCCGAAGAGTTGCTGCGATCGAACCCGGAATTGTATCGGGAAATGGCCTGTGCCCTGGCCCGCCGGATTATACGGATCTCGGAAGAAACGGTCGAATTGCTCGATGAAAAGGAGTCGAAGCAGGAGAATACGAGCCTGTCTACGATTCTGTGGGACGTGGAGGGAGCGTGATTTCGATCGAACAGGGTTCGTTCATCGAACCAACCCTGTTGGATCGTTTCAAAGCATCGCGCACTCGTGAACCAGCGCCGGGCCGCGGAAAACGAGTCCGCTGTAGACCTGCACGAGTTCGCAACCGGCATCGAGCTTCGCCTGCGCATCTTCGCCGGACATGATTCCGCCGACGCCGATGATGGAAATAGAATCGTCGAGGGCTTCGCGCAAAAGGCGAATCACCTCGGTGGAGCGGTCAGTCAACGGGGCACCGCTCAACCCGCCGGCTTCATCCGCCCTTGCATGACTGGCAACGGCGTCTCGGGCGATCGTGGTGTTCGTGGCGATCACGCCGTCGATCCCGGATTCGCTGAACACGCCTGCCAAGCCGCGGATTTGTTCGTCGGTGAGATCGGGAGCGATCTTGATGGTGACCGGCACGTATTTTTCCCACTGGACGGAGAGAGTTTCGCGGGCGTTTTGCAACGCGGTGATGAGTTCACGGCAGGTCTCGACATTCTGCAAGTCGCGGAGGCCTTTTGTGTTGGGTGAGGAGAGGTTCGCGGTGACGTAGTCTGCCTTTTCGTAAACACCCTCGAAACAGGCGAGGTAGTCGTCGAGGGCGTTTTCGTTGGGCGTATCAAAATTTTTGCCGATGTTGATTCCGAGCACGCCTTTGAAATCGCGAGCCGAGGATTCGAGGTTTTTCATCATCTGCTCGACTCCCGGGTTGTTGAAGCCCATGCGGTTGATGATGGCGTCGTGCTCGACGAGGCGGAACAGGCGGGGTTTCTCGTTTCCCGGCTGAGGGCGCGGAGTCACCGTCCCAACTTCGACGTGCCCGAATCCGATCGCGCCGAAGGCATCGACAGCGGAGCCGGTTTTGTCCATGCCAGCGCCAAGGCCGACGCGATTGGGAAAATCGAGGCCCATGACGCGGACCGGTTCATTTTTCTCTGCGGCGGAAGGCGGACCGGAGATCGGTTTCAACAGGCCGAGTCGCTGCACGAGACGCATACCGGCGAGCGTGACGTGGTGGGCTCGCTCGGCGTCGAGGCGGAAGAGGAGATTCCGGGCGATGGGGTAGAAGTCGGCCATGGATGGCAGGATTGAAGCAGCATTCGCCGGTGAATGCGAAAAATTGTTCCATTTTGCGAGTTCTTTCGTGACAAACCGGTCAGTTCGGCTTTGATCGGTCATCAGCACTCCGATTCCGCCTGCCAATCTCGGGGAGCCGTTCTACGAGGGCTCCGTTCAACGTTTGTTTGCCGTGCCGAACGACGATTCGATTATGGTTACGCAGACGACCGCGCGGGGGTCCGTCTTTGATGTTGGGGCTCTGTTTGAAATTGCCGGGCACGACGTAAACCGGGCCGTTTTCCGCCACGTTTTGTATTCCAGGATGGGTGACCCGGAGGTCTGGAAAAAAGTCGCTGATTCGATCGGAAAGGCCGCGGAGCTTGACGACAGCTACCGGGACGATCTTCTCGAAGGTGTGCTGGAAGAATGCTGCGTAAACGGTGCGCGCACCCACCACGAGGGCATGTTGGACGCGGAGACCGGCGAAGTTGCGCACGAGGGGTTGCCGGAAAATCCGAGTGCGTTCAACCTGGTGCGTCGCTACCAGATTTTGAAGCCGGATCGCTGCGATTTCCTCGGAGCGCATCTTTTTGATTACTCGAAATTTTCGACCGAGGACAAGTTTGTCGTCCCGCTCGAGTATATCGTGCGATTTGGAATCACCAGCGCGAGCTCCGTTTTCAAAAAATATCTGCGGATGGACGGTGATGCGAAGAAGGCATTCGAGCATGAACTGGGCGTCTCGAAACCGCTCGGAGCCTGGCAGTATCTGGAAAAGCCGATCAGCGATTGCACCAGCAAATTCGAACCGGAAGACCGAATGGTCAGCAAGCAGGAAGCGCTGACGATGTGCGGATTGAACGGTGAAATGTTTGTGAAAAGCGGCAAAATGGCCGTGCTGGGTGCGTGGGCCGTGCGTCAATTGGTCGAGGAGATCGGACTACTGCTTTGGGACATCAAGTGGGAGTTCGCCCGGGACGGCGATGACCTTGTATTCGTCGATACGATTGATACCGATTCGTTCCGCGCCACCATGTTTCTCGAAGTCGATGGCCGACGATTTGTGAATCACTACAACAAGCAGGCGATGCGCGATTACTACAATATCATGCACGGGGATTGGATCGCAGCGATCAACGAAGCGAAAGCGAAGGGCGCGACCGAAGGCGTGGCGTTCACCGAAATCCTGAAAGCCGGACAGGACAGCGGCGATTACCCCGGCACACCCGGAGTTGCCGACGAATTCGGGGCGATTCAGGAACGGAAAATGTCTGCGATCCGGGATTACATGCTCGGGGATTTACCCGCCGAACAGGCAAAAGCCGACCTCCAGGCTGCCGGAATGGAGGAAATCGGATTTTTTCAAGCTGCCGGAAAACTGGAGGAATTTGCCAGACTGAATGCGGTTTGATCTTCCATTTTTCATTGCCCCGATCGGTTTCCGTAAAAAGAGGCGTTTTTTTCACAATTCGAGTTGTGAAACGCAAAACCCCGTGAGACGGATCACCTGATAAAGGCAGTACCTGCTCCTGTCCTTTTCGATGATCACCTACGAAATCTCAGATCGTTTCATCGACGCCGGCGATGCCAGCGCACTTCTCTACGCGCCACTGGAATTTCCGCTGACCTACCGCAGCACCCGGCGTTATTTGTTTGATCTGGAAGAAACCGGGCCTGCTGCGACCCAGTCGCTTCAGGATTTTGTGAAACGGACCCTGTTGGATGACACTTCGCAAGACCTTCATGTTTCGGAGGATGCGCACGAAGATTGGGCGTTCTGCATCGAATACGGCATGAAACCGGGAGCGCTGGATTTGGAGAAGGAAGAAATCCGGAAGCGTTTCAAGGGCCGCACGGATGAACTGGGATTTCACCCCACCCGTTTCGATTTGAAGCAACGCGTCTACATTTTCGGAGACATTTCCGGGGCGAAGAATGTGGAAGAGCGGTTCGTGAAAGATGTCTGCAATCCCGCGATTCATTCGTGGCGGATTCTGCATCCGGGCGGCGCGAAAATTTCGACCGGGAATCCGCTGATGGATCGCATAACGGAGCATCCGACGGATTTTTACCGCCGCTTCAAAATCAGTGACCTCTCGCCGGGCGAGCTGAAAGAGATCAGCGATTTCATGAAGCTCTCGTTGTCCGAGGAGGACATGGTCGAGATTCAGAATATCTACGCCGATTGGGGCCGCGAGCCGACGGACGTGGAGCTGGAAGTGATCGCGCAAACCTGGAGCGAACACTGCAAACACAGGATTTTCGGGGCTACGATCGAGCACGACGGACCGAATGGACCGGAGACCGTTAGCTCGCTATTCAAGACTTACATCTACGACGTGACCAACCGGATCATGGAGAAGAAGCCGGATTTCGTGCTGTCGTGTTTTCATGACAATGCGGGCTTCATCAAACTCGACGACGAGCTGGCGGTCTGCCTGAAAGCCGAGACGCACAATCACCCGTCTGCGCTGGAGCCGTATGCCGGCGCGAACACGGGGATCGGCGGCGTCATTCGCGATATTCTCGGTGCCGGAAAAGGAGCGAAACCGTTCGCGTCGCTGGATGTGTTTTGCTTCGGCCCGCCGGATACGTCACCGGAAAAAATTCAGAGTGAAGACGTGATTCATCCTCTCGGGATTATGCGCGGCGTGGTTCGTGGTGTTCGGGATTACGGAAACCGGATGGGCATTCCCACTGTGAGCGGCGCGGTTCAGTTTGATGATGCCTACATTTACAATCCGCTCGTTTACTGCGGAACGGCGGGTGTGATCCCGATTCCGGACATCGACAAGGAAATGTCCTCCGGTCTGAAAGTAATCGCCGTGGGTGGTCGCACTGGTCGCGACGGGATCAAGGGCGCGACCTTTTCCAGCGCAGCGCTCGACACCGATTCTCACGAGGAAGACCAGAGTGCGGTGCAGATCGGGAATCCGATTGAGGAAAAGAAAGCGGCCGATTTCGTGCTGGAAGCGCGGGAACGTGGCCTTGTTGAATTTGTGACCGATTGTGGGGCGGGCGGATTTTCCAGTGCCTGCGGCGAAATGCTGGAAGATGTGGGGG
>JABDJT010000051.1 GCA_013003335.1 Verrucomicrobiales bacterium
CGGCTGATTCGACACCGTCGAAACCCATGTCCGAAATTACCTTTGAAACGTCGTCATAGCTGAGATGCTGGAGCGGCTTGGTGAAGGTGCAAAATTCGTGGGGAAAATCGTGGCGCTTTTTCGCCGCCGACAAAATTCCTACCGGAGCTGCCGCAATGCCTGCCCCGGCCATTGATGCCCCTTTCAAAAACGTTCGTCGGTCGCTGGTTGATAACACATTTCCGTTCATGCTGTCACCGTATCCGTCCTTGCCGATTCGGGCAAGAATTGAACAATGGAGACAAAACAACTGAACTGACATCGCTTTTTCTTTTGCCATGAAAACCGCAACCAGACTTCCCGCCTGCATCCCTCTCCTCATTGCCACGCTCGCTTTTCTCTCCCTCTCCAGCGAATCTTCCGCCCAGAAAATCACCGCTCAAGGAAAGGGCGGCGGCTGGTCCATGTCGGGCACGAACCCCATTCAATTGCACTGGGGCGGCGAGCACGTCACGACTTACCAAACCGGTGATCAATACGCGAAACCGTTTTTCTACCCCTTGATGGGGCCAACCGGTGAAAATATCACCCGTCACTGGCCGCAGAAAGAAGGCGTGGAAGGAGAAGCCGAAGATCATCCTCATCACCGCGGAATGTGGTTCGGGCTTGGCAGCGTGAACGGTTATGATTTCTGGCACGAGCCCGCCAGCGGGAAGAAGCCGAAGCCGTTCGGGAAGATTGTTCACCTTGGGATGGGTGGCATGAGTTTTAGCGGCAATGTCGGAATGATCAAAGTCCGTTCCGAATGGCAGGGGATGGATGACAAAAAGAAAATCATGAACGACGAGCGCGAATTCCGGTTCGAAAAGCTTGAGAACGGCACCATGATCGTGGACGCGAAAATTACGCTGAAAGCGACGGCCGGCGATGTCACGATCCACGACGATAAGGAGGGTGCCTGGTCGATCCGGGTGATGCCCACGCTTCGCATTGAGGGGGAAGTGGCGAACGGCTCGATCGTCAACAGCAGCGGCATCGAAGGAAAAGCCGCCTGGGGAAAGCGCGCAAACTGGGTCGATTACTACGGCCCGGATACGGCTGGACGGACCATCGGCGTCGCCATCCTGGATCATCCTTCAAACCTGCGTCATCCTACGTGGTATCATGCCCGCCACTATGGGCTGTTCACCGCCAATCCCTTCGGCCAGGGTAATTTTGAGAAGGAAACGAAAAAAGGTGCGGGTGACTACACGATCAAAAACGGCGATTCACTGAGCTTGAATTACCGGACGATTTTTCATCTCGGCGATGCCAAAGCCGCCAAAATCGATGAGGCGTATAAGGCGTGGGCTGCCGAAAAAAAATAATCCCATCGGGAACGAATCGACAGGGTATGTTCTCCGAACCAACCCTGTCTGTTCATTTTGAAGAGTCTTCTCAAATCCCGCGCCCAGACCGGGCCGGAAGAAATTGCCAATTCCGTGACGCACGGAATCGGAGCTGCTTTGAGTCTCGCCGGCCTGGTTATCCTGGTCGTGAACGCCGTGAAATTCGGGACGGCCTGGCATGTCGTGGGCGCGAGCATTTTCGGGGCGAGCCTGTTTTTCCTCTATCTCAGCTCCTGTCTCTATCACGCAATCCACAGACCGGCCGCGAAACGGTTTCTGCAGGTTTGTGACCACGGCTTTATTTTCGTACTGATTGCCGGGAGTTACACGCCATTCGTGCTCGGTCCGATCCGCGGGGAACTCGGCTGGTGGCTGTTCGGGATCATCTGGAGCCTCGCAATCAGCGGTTTCATTCTAAAAGCGATTTTTCTGCCGCGATTTCAGCGAAGAGGGGCTCTGATGTATCTGCTGATGGGATGGCTCGTGGTTGTGGCGGCTGTGCCGCTGATCGAAAACGTGCCGAAGGCGGGCCTGATATGGCTCGTCGCAGGTGGGCTGGCCTACTCTTTCGGGATCGTCTTTTTCGTCCTGGAACGTGTGAAGTTTTTTCACACCGTCTGGCACTTTTTCGTGCTGGCCGGCAGCATTGCCCACTTTTTCGCTGTGTTTTACGGCGTGATTCCGCAGGGGAATTGAGGCACCATCACGCTCATGAGCGTGAAACCGATCCCCGACGAATATCATTCCGTGACTCCGTACATCTTCGTTCGCGGCGCTGCCAAAGCGATCGAGTGGTATGGAACTGCATTCGATGCGAAAGAAATCTGCCGAATGCCGTTTCCGGATGGCGAAAAACTCATGCACGCGGAAATCGAAATCGGAGATTCACGGGTCATGCTCACGGATGAGAATCCGGATTTTGGAGTAACAGGGCCGGAAACTCTCGGCGGTTGTTCTGCGAATTTTCTAATCTATGTCGAAAACGTCGACGAGAAATTCGAGCAGGCGATCGCAGCGGGAGCCGAAGAGGTTCGACCAGTCACGGATCAATTCTACGGCGATCGGAGTGGGTGCCTCCGCGATCCGTTTGGGCATGTCTGGACTCTTTCCACACACGTCGAAGACATGACGGAAGAGGAACTCGAAAAACGAGCTGAAAAGATTGGAAAAGAGATGTGCTGACTGCTGACTCAGTTCGGAAGTGAATCCCGGGAGACCCAGATCCGGTCAATCGTCATCGTAAAATCCGGATCGAAGGAACTGAAAAACAGGTGAAAGGCGAATTCGCCTTCGCCAGCGGGGAGATTGGTAACAAATTGATCAAGGTCGGCATTTTTCCGCTGAAATTGATCAAACGGAATGGTGATCGTAATCCACTCACCGTGGCGGAGATTGAGGTCTTCGTTCGACAATTTGAACAGATTGAAATCACCCGTTTGGGTTTGACCGAGCATGAACAAATTGAACCAGGATCCGTCTTCAATTTTCGCGTTGAGATGCAGTTTCGTTCCCGGCAACAATTCGAGACGCCCTGCGAACCCCCGGGGCAGGGAGATCAGGCGTTGCGTTCGGGAGTCACCGAGTTCTTTCCTGATGGTTTTCAGCCCGCCCTTCGAGTCTTGCGGAAGTCCTGTACTGACAAATTCGCCTTCCCAGCCGGACAGCGCAAATTCACCCTCTTCGAAATCTTCTTCCCACAACAGCCCGGAGGCGGCCGGAGAATCAGGCGGATCGGCAACCGACGCCATCCCGTCAGGGCTGTTCTCTTTCCCATCTTTTGATCCGGACTTGCCATCTGAACCGGGAACCACGATTTCCGGCACGTTTTCATCCTGGTTCAGGCCGCCTGCTTTCCAGACGAGAAAAACGGCAATCCCGGTCAACACAAGCATGGCCGCAGCAGCAAGAGTGGCCAATTTTTTCCGACGGCTCCCGGGAAAGGGAATCACGCCGGTTGAGGTTTTCGAAATTCCGTGGGCGTTGATGAGACAGGAGAATTCGATCTGCTGGTCGACATACTCCAGGTAGGTTCGGCGCAACCTGTCGTCTGCTGCGAGTGCAGATTCCAATTCGCGCAATTCGTCGTCGCTGATTCCTTCGTCCAGCAGCTTGGAAATCAGAAAAGTCGGGTCGTCTTTCAAAGGTTTCATAAAAAGCTCAGGACGGGGATTCGCGGAGCCGGCGACTGACGCACTCAAATAATTTCTGCCGCAGCCGGTGCATGACCAGGTAGAGCGCGTTCGGGGTCCGGTTCTGCGATGCGGCGATGTCCTTCAGGCTGCGCTCCTTGCCAAATCGCTCCACGATCAACTCTCGCGAAGGCCCATCCAGCTTGTTCAGACAAAACGCCAGTGCTTCCCGTTTTGGCCCCAGTTCAGGTTCCAATTCCACGCGGTCGACCGCCAGTTCCTCTATCAACTCATCAGCAAAGTACTTCCGCTTGATCGACTGCTTTTTGCGGTGCTTCAGCACTTCAAAATGGGCAAATCGGCGAGCCCAGGGCCCAAATGGACGGGAGGGGTCATATTGATCCGCTTTTTGCCACAAGCTGCGGGCTGCGTCCTGCACGATATCCTGCGCCTCCGTCCGGTTGGGAACCAGGGACATGACGTAGCGAAGCAAATCAAGATGATGCGCGGCATACAGGGCGGCAAATTCTTCCGCCGAAACCGGAGAGGAATCTCTCATACCTGTTTATCCGCCCGGCCTTCGAAAATCTTTCGGGTTATTTTGAATTGGCCCTCCCGTATTGTCTTCGGGATTTGCTTTTCCCCTGAAGAAAAACGAACCAACAGGGTTTGATTGTCAAACGCACCCTGTTGGTTCGGAAATTGGAAAATCGTGTGGCGGGTTCGCTACGGTCTGAACTCGGTAATCTGACCGTTGTAGGGATTGACCTGGAGACAGTAAAAGTTGTCAGGATCGGAATCCTCTACCGCTCCTTCACCCTGCACGAGCGTCAGATACCACGTGTCGCCGCTTGAACGGTTCGGTAAGTCCGTGGATCCGTCCGGCCGGAAACGGAACGCGACATAGTCGGTTTCCTCTTTGCGCGTTCCCACTGGGATTTCGTATTTCCCGGCGCTGGGGGAGACGAATCCAAATTTTTTATCGTCGCTGGTTTGGCCGGAACCCGCATTCAACAACGTGCTCAAGCGTTCGCTCAAAATGATCGGAGAATTGATCCGATAAAACCGACTGACTTCGATCATCTTGCCTTCCCGATTGTATTGGAAAAGCTGATAGGCGCGATATCCCTCTTGCGTTTCCGCTGCCGCAAAGTCCGCCAGCTTGAAAAAGCGTATTTCCACATCGGAGTTTTTGGCGAGGGCCAACTGCTGGGCCTGCGTCAGTTGATTTCGAAGATAAGAACCCTCGGATGAAAGGCTGCTTGACTGCATGAGGCTGAACAGATCCGGGGCGGCGAAGGCCAACAGGATGCCGATGACCGTCAGAACGATCATCATTTCGATCAACGAAAACGCGTGGGAAATTTTCCGGCGAATAGTTTTCATGGGTAATTCAAAATTGTGGTTCGGTTCACGGCGTTCCTCCGGCGCCTTCGATTTCATAGGTGCTCCAGCGGGAGCTCCGCAGCATTACGATCGTGCTAAAAACTTTGTATCCGATTCCCTGCTCGGCCAAATCCTCGGATAATTCAGCGATATCGTCATCATACCGGGTGGTATTCGAAAAAAGGCTGGTATTCACAATCGGTGGAATATCCCCTCCGTATTGCTGTTCGAGCCGGACACCGGCAGTTTCGTCAATCGCAACCATGGTTACACGAACAAGAGGCGGGATTTGCTGAATGTATTTGGGGTTGCTGTGCTCGTTCGAATCATACTCGTAATTCGGAGCGATTTCGCTGTAGGTATTCCGCCGGTCTCCACCGGATTCCTCCAGCGTATCGCGCGGCGAAATAATCAGGGCGATGATATTTTCCGCTAACGGGTGGACGTGATCGAAAAACGGACTGGATCCGACAGTCGATCCGGTGTGTTTCCACCAATTATCGAAGACGACCGTTCGGCCCTGTTCCCGCTCTTCCAAGCCATCGGAAAACACCTGATTTTCCTCAGCCGGCGGCCGGAATTCCATTAAGCGGAATCGGTACTTCGGCTCAGCATCGATAAATTTGGGGCGAAATTGGGTATCGTCTGTGAACGCGACGAAATAGCCCCGACCGTTGAACAGATTGTTCAGATTCCGGTATTTCACTGAGAACCCGAGAGGGGCCTGGAAAAACAAGGCGTGAGTTGTCGTCGTTGCCCCGGGGATTTGCCCCTGGATTTCATCCGCTTTGAAGGTTCGGAAATGCAGTTCAGACCGGCGCTCATAGTAATCCGGCGTGTTGGTGGAGGGGTCGTAGTGGTAATCCCAATAGGTGTTCAGTGAGGCTTGGGAGACATTCTTGGTGATGATATCAAAAGCAACCCGTGCCTCGCGAAATTGTCCGACCCGGTCTTCCGAGCTTCTCCAGGTTTTCTGAATTTGGTCCAGCAGAGCCGTCAGCAACAAAAG
>JABDJT010000492.1 GCA_013003335.1 Verrucomicrobiales bacterium
CTGACGGCCCGCGTGCTCGTGAACCGGATCTGGCATCACCACTTCGGGACCGGCCTTGTCAAAACGGTGGAAAATTTCGGCCTGCAGGGCGAAGCGCCAAGCCATCCCGAGTTGCTCGACTGGCTCGCGATCGAATTCGTGGAACGCGGCTGGAGCATCAAGGAACTGCACCGAATGATCCTGAATTCCCGCACCTGGAAGCAATCCAGCGCCGTGTCGGACGACCGCCTCGCGGCAGATCCGCAGAACCGCCTCCTGTCCCGGATGCCATTGCGCCGGATGGATGCCGAGGCCTTACGCGATTCCCTGCTCTTCGTGTCCGGCAAGCTCGATCCGGCTCCCGGTGGTCCGCCGGACGGCGTGGTGGTGAATCGGGAGGGCTTCGTGAACGCGAAGCCGACCCCGAACGGCGGCTGGCGACGCAGTGTCTACATCCAGTATCGACGGACGGAAATTCCATCGATGATGGCGACCTTCGACTATCCCGAGATGGGGCCGAATTGTGTCAGCCGAACCGTTTCAACTGTCTCTCCGCAGAGCCTGATGCTGATGAACAACGAGCGCGTCCGCGAGCTGGCAGCGGCTTTTGCCGGCCGGATTTCCGACGGGACGCCTTCGGAAAAAGTGAAGGAGATTTACGAAATCGCCCTGAGCCGCGAACCGACGCCGGAGGAACTGGATTTGGGAATCGAGACCCTGACCGAGTTGGAAAAGCGGTGGGTCCGGAATCTCGAGGGTGCGCTGGAGGCCTATTGCCACGCCATTTTGAATTCGGCTGCGTTCCTGTATGTTGACTGAGAGAAAAATGAAACGCCGCGACTTTTTTGCCCGAACCTCCGACGGCCTGCTCGGCGCGGCGTTCGCGCACCTGTTCACGGACGACCTGTTCGGCTCGGATTCGCAGGCTCATTCGGCGATCGGGCCGCCCTACAATCTGCAGCCGAAGGACCCGCATCACCCGGCCTCGGCGAAGTCGGTGATCCAGCTTTTCATGAACGGCGGGCCGAGCCAGATGGATTTGTTCGATCCAAAACCCGTTCTGAACCGCTATGACGGCCAGCTTTTCCCCGGTAACCCGGAGGAAATCGGCAACAGCAACCAGTCCGACGTTGGCACGGTGATGGGCTGCCAATACGAATTTCAACGGCACGGCGATTCAGGGATGTGGATGGCCGATCCGCTGCCGCACCTGGCTGAAATGGCGGACGACATCTGCCTGATCAATTCGATGTGGACGGACCATCCGAACCATGACAACGCGCTTTATAAGATTCACAGCGGCCGGCTGTTCATGGGATACCCGACGCTCGGGGCGTGGACGACCTACGGTCTTGGATCGGAAAACCAGAACCTGCCGGCCTACGTGGTGCTGAACGATCCGCTCGGCCTGCCCAAAAACGGAACGCGAAACTGGACGGCCGGGTTTCTCCCGCCCACCTTCGAAGGCACCCGTTTCCGTCCGACCGGTTCGCCGATTCTGAACCTGAAACCGCAATTCGAGGAGCCGGATGCCGTGACCGAAACCGCCCGCGATTTGCTGGGCCGTCTCGATGACATCCATCGCAAAAAACGGCCCCACTACCCGGAACTCGACGCCCGGATCGAAAGCTACGGCCTCGCCGCGCGGATGCAGCTCTCCGCCAGCGAGGCGCTCGATCTCGATTCCGAAAAAGAGCATACCAAAGAGCTCTACGGCATCGGCGAAAAGCGGACCGATTCCTACGGCCGGCGCTGCCTTCTCGCGCGTCGACTGGTGGAACGCGGCGTGCGGTTCGTGCAGATTTTCCTCGAGGAACAGCCGTGGGACAGCCATGCGGATTTGAATGCGAATCACCGCGCCATTTGCGGGCGGACCGACAAGCCGGTGGCCGGGTTGCTGAGCGATTTGAAACAGCGCGGCCTGCTCGATTCGACCCTCGTAGTCTGGGGCGGCGAGTTTGGGCGGACGCCGACGACGCAGAAAGTGCAGGACGCCTACACGGGTCGCGATCACAACATGCAGGCGTTCACGACCTGGATGGCCGGCGGCGGGATCAAGGGCGGAACGACCTACGGCAAAACCGACGAATTCGGTCATGCCGTCGTGGAAAACCCCGTCTCCGTTCACGATTTTCACGCGACCGTCTTGCACTGCCTCGGCCTGCATCACCAGAAGCTGTATTTTGAGCGGAGCGGGCTGGAAGAACGCCTCACCGGCTTCGAACCTCCGAAGGTTGTGGAGGAAATTTTGGCATGAAATCGGCAAGGCTTCAGAATTGGTGGGCTTGGTCTTTGATCGTCTTCATTTTCTGGGGTGGCAGCTACCTCGTGATCAGAAACCAGGCTATTCCGTTTACCGTGCGGGCCCCCGGGGTTGGACCTTTGAACGAACAACGTGTTTTTGCGTTTGATGTGCCAGAGACGTTGGAGAAGGTGGCCAATCGAGTCTATCTTCCTCTATCATGGTTGGATCAACGGGTCACCGGTTCAAGCGTCCTATTCCACTAGCCCATTAAATTGATCAGATTTTGGCTTAAAAGATCCTGCGAAACCTGTTTGAATTCGTGGAGTTGGATCGAATTGCCATGAAACGTATTGCTACTCTCATCCTGCCCGCCCTACTCTTCACCGCCTGCTCTGAGC
>JABDJT010000509.1 GCA_013003335.1 Verrucomicrobiales bacterium
CCCACATTCCAATCCCGTTCGCGCTGATAAAATCGTCCGAAACGCGAAAAGATTCATGTGCTTCGAGCATCACGTCCTGTCCGTTGGCGCGACGAAGGCAGAGACGGAGAGGACGGGCACCGGGAAACTGCCGAGCCGCTTCGCTGATCGCCTGAATCGCAGAATCGGTATCGCGCACGCAATCGAGCAGCAACACAACGGGCGGCGGGGGGGCGTGATGGGCAGACGAAACAGCTGGCGATTCGTCACTGCCACTTTCCACCTGTTCGGCGGCGGCAGGAGTAGTTTTACGATCAGACCCTGTTGGTTCGTCGGACGTACCCTGTTGGTTCGTTTCTGTCGAAACCGGGCCATCAATCAGGTCTAGAATTTTCAAATCCTCTGCGGTGAGGCGATTTTGCTCAGAAAAACTGTCCTGCTCGACCTTTGCTTTCAGCTTGATGACGTTGCCTTTGACCAGTTCAGCATTTCGTTTCTGATAGACCTCATTCCAGATCATGACCTCGGCCTGGCCTGTGAAATCTTCGAGCACGAGGACAGCGAAAGGTTTGCCCTCACGCTTGGTGTATTTCACCTGCACGTCGCTGATAATACCGGCAAAGATCTTCGGTTTCGGACCGGGTTTCATACCTTCGATATCACCGATGTTCTCGAATTTTCCGGCCTCGATGGCGGGGCGGTATTCGTCGAGCGGGTGGCCGGTGACGTAAAATCCGAGCAGGTCTTTTTCGTGGGAGAGATATTCTTTTTCGTCCCAGACGACGGATTCTTCGTCCTCATAATGATGCTGGGCTGGCTCGGGCGAGGCCGCGACCATCTCGGTCATGTCGAACAGGGAATCCTGGCCGGCTTCGCGGTCGCGCTGGACGGAACTGGCGCTGGCGATGACCCGTCCGATCCGGGAGAAAAGAACATCGCGGCGTTCGCCGGTGAAATCGAACGCGCCGGCTTTGACGAGGTTTTCGAGAATCTTTTTGTTCACGACTTTGGAATCAAGCCGCGTGGAAAATTCTTCCATCGTGGCGAATTCGCCGGCGGCATTCCGGTTTTTAATCGCGGTGGCCATGGCCGCGGAACCGACGTTCTTGATCGCGGCGAGCCCGAATCGGATCGCGGTACGCGGGCCTTTGTCGGTGTCCTCCGGCGCGAATTTGAGGAGAGAGCGATTCACATCCGGCGCTTTGATTTCGATGCCCATACGCTGGCATTCGGCAACAAACACGGAGATTTTGTCCGTGTTGTTGATCTCGTTGGAAAGCAGCCCAGCCATGAATTCGACCGGGTAATTCGCTTTCAGGTAAGCGGTTTGATAAGTGATCAGGCCGTAGGCGGCGGAGTGGGATTTGTTGAAGCCGTAACCCGCGAATTTTTCCAGCAAATCGAAAATCGCGTTGGCCTGTTTCGCGGGGATTTTGTTCACCCTGTCGCAGCCTTCCACGAAAATCTCCCGCTGCTTATTCATCTCCTCGGGATCCTTTTTCCCCATCGCACGGCGAAGCAAATCTGCATCACCGAGGCTGTATCCGGCGAGGAGGTTGGCGGCACGCTGGACCTGTTCCTGGTAGATGAGAATGCCGAACGTTTCTTCGCTGGTCTCTTCCAGAAGCGGGTGAAGATACTCCGCTTTTTTCTTGCCGGTTTTTCGGGCAATGAAATCGGGGATCAGGTCCATCGGACCCGGACGATAGAGGGCGATCAGGGCGATGATATCCTCGATCCGATCGACTTCGAATTGCTTACACAGGTTCATCATGCCGCCGGATTCCAACTGGAATACACCGCAGGTTTCGCCCCGGCTGAGAAGCTCGAACGTGGTCTGATCATCGAGCGGGATGTCGTCGATGTGGAAATCGGGTGTGTGAACGCAGATATGATCGACGGCGTCCTGGATCACGGTGAGCGTTTTCAGCCCGAGGAAATCCATTTTCAGCATGCCGACATCGGTCAACGGTTTCATGGCGAACTGGCTGACGACTTCGCCCTCCTTCGCCCGCGCCAGCGGCATGTGCTCCGTGAGATCGCAATCGCCGATCACGACGCCCGCGGCGTGAACTCCTGTTCCGCGAGTGAGACCTTCGAGGAAAGTCGAATACCGCCACAACTCGGAAATCGTGTCGTTGTTCTCGAGTTCCTCTTTCAGCTCCGGATTTTTCTTCCGCGCATCGGCAAGCGTGACGCCGAGCTCGTTCGGAATCATTTTCGCGATCCGGTCGCCCTCGGAATAGCTCAGGCCCATGACGCGGCCCACATCGCGCACCACCGATTTCGCGCCCAATGTGCCGAACGTGATGATGTGCGAAACGGCTTCTTCGCCGTATTTTTGGCGGACATAGTCGATGACTTCAGGCCGTCGAGTCTGGCAGAAATCGATGTCGATATCCGGCGGGGAAACCCGTTCCGGATTCAGAAATCGCTCAAAAATCAGGCCGAAGCGGAGTGGGCACAAATCGGTGATTCCCAGGACGTAAGCGACGATTGACCCCGCGGCCGAACCGCGCCCCGGGCCAACTGGAATGCCGTGGTCTTTCGCCCACTTCACAAAATCCCAGGTGATCAGGAAATATGACACGAAGCCCATCCCCTCCATCACGCTGATTTCGTAATCGAGGCGTTTGCGGAGTTCCTGGTCGGTTTTGGCCCGCTCGCCGTAGCGCCATTCGAGGCCCTCAAAACAGACTTTCCGGAAATACGCCTCGCGTGGGCTGCCGTCGGGCGATTCGAACTGCGGATATTTTTCCGAGCTGGTCGCATCGAGGTGAATCTCGACATTGCAGCGGTCCGCGATCTCGAGCGTGTTTCGAATCGCCTCCGGCGTTTCCTTGAACAGCGCCGTCATTTCTGCCGTGCTTTTGAAATACACCTCCGGCGAATACCGCATCCGGTTTTCGTCCATTTGCAGCGCCCCGGTGCCGATACAGATCATCACATCGTGGGCGTCATGATCGTTCTTGTTCAGGAAATGGACATCGTTCGCGGCGACGAGCGGGAGGTCGAACTCCTTTGAAAACTGGATCAGCTGGCGATTGCACTTCGTCTGCTGCTCCATCCCATGGTCGTGCATCTCGAGGAAAAAATTCCCCGGCTCAAAGATGTCGCGAAACTCGCCGACGCTTTTCCGCGCGAGGTCCAGGTCATCGGCCTGGATGGCCTGGTTGATTTCGCCGATGATGCAGCCGCTCAGGCAAATGATTCCCTCCGAATGAGCGGCGAGATATTCTTTGTCCACCCGCGGCTTGTAGTGAAAGCCGTCGAGGTGTGCGCGGCTGACAATCTTGATCAAGTTCGAGTAGCCCTGGTTCGTCGCAGCCAGCAGCGTGAGATGGGAATTCCGTTTCCGGCGCATTTTCCCGCCTGTGGCCATGACCGTCGGGTTTTTCTCCGTCATTCTCGTGCCAGGCGGCGTCACGTAAACCTCACAGCCGATGATCGGTTTGATGCCCGCCTTTTTGCCCGCTTTGTAAAAATCGATCGCCCCGAAAATATTCCCGTGATCTGTCATCGCGACCGCCGGCATTTTCATGCGCTGGGCCTTTTTCATGAGGTCCTTGATGCGCACCGCCCCATCGAGCGTGGAATATTCGGTGTGCAGATGGAGGTGAATGAACGGATCGGCGGCAGGCATATGGTGCGGGAAAACTCATCCTACGAATCCGGCTGGAATCTGCAAAAAGAATCGTCTGAAAATGGATGGTTGAAGCCGGAAAAACGATCCAACAGGGTTGGTTCGTCAGACAGACCCTGTTGGTTCGTGTTAGCGCATTAAAGCCCTTGTCGAATCGGCGGGTGGTCGTGATGCTGTGGCATGAAATCCCCGATTTTCCTCGCGGCACTAATTCTTAGTTCGGCCACGCTTTTTGCCCAATCGGATAAGAAACCATCAGAGCCGGCTCGCCCGGCGACAGGAGGATCGGGGGAACCCCGACCGCAACGACAGATGGTTTCCTCAAAAAAACCGGATGTCAGCAAAGCCGGGAACGAGCAGGTCGCGGAGATCATCAAAACCTACAAGGGACGTGGCACGCTCGCGGATGACACGCCGCCGACGCCGCCGGAGGAAGCGGTCAAGAAATTCAAGGTGCGGGACGGGTTTGAAGTCGAGTTGGTCGCGAGCGAACCGGTCATCGGGCAGCCGCTTCACATCAGCTGGGACTCGAAGGGCCGGATGTGGGTGACGCAGTATTTGCAGTATCAATTTCCCGCAGGGCTGAAAATCGTCGAATACGACAACCACCTCCGCGCGCAATTCGATAAAGTCCCCGAGCCGCCGCCGCACGGTACAAAGGGCGCGGATAAAATCACCGTTTTTGAAGACACGAATGGCGATGGCAAATACGATTCACACCGTGACGTCATCACCGGGCTGAATATCGCAACATCGGCCGTTCATGGTGCAGGCGGGATTTGGGTTTCGAATCCGCCATATCTCCTGTTTTACCCGGATGCCGACGGCGACGCGAATCCCGATTCCGATCCGCAGGTGAAGCTCGCCGGTTTTGGCCTGGAAGACACGCATTCCGTGATGAACAGCCTGAAATGGGGGCCGGACGGCTGGCTCTACGGCGCGAATGGCTCGACCACGACAGGCGAAGTGAAGGACCCCGCTTCCGGCGAAATCGTGAAGTGGCAGGGCCAGATGATCTGGCGCTATCATCCGCCGACGGAGAAATTCGAAATTTACGCCGAAGGCGGCGGCAACACGTTCTCAGTCGAGATCGATTCGAAAGGCCGCGTGTTTTCCGGCACGAACAACGGCAACACCCGCGGCATGTATTATCCGCAGGGTGCCTACGGCAAAAAAGGCTGGGGGAAACACGGTCCGCTCACCAATCCGTATGCCTTCGGTTACATCAATCACATGGCGCACGAGGGCGACAAAAATCGCTTCGCCCAGGCCTTCTGCATTTATGAAGGCGGCCTCTACGGCGACGAGTGGGAGGGAAAAATCATCGCGCCGAATTCGCTGCACAACATCGTTTGGGTGAGCAAACTGTTGCCCGACGGTTCAACTTTTAAAACGGTCGATGAAGAACCGCTCGTCGAAACCGATGACCGCTGGTTTCGCCCCGTTTTTTCAGGCGTCGGCCCCGATGGCTGCGTTTACATTGCGGATTGGTACGACACGCGACTCAGTCACGTTCGGCCGGTGGATGACTGGCATAAATCGAGTGGCCGGATTTATAGGGTGAAGCCGATGGGGACGGATCCGAAGTTGCAGGTGATGGATTTTGCCAACGCGAGCGCGGAAGATTTAGTGGGGGAATTCGATG
>JABDJT010000554.1 GCA_013003335.1 Verrucomicrobiales bacterium
GTAGTAGGGCGGTTTGGCGTCGGGAAATTTGTCGTAGGGCGGGTTCGGCTCGGCGGCGCAAAGCGGAAGCGCGGCGGGAAATATCAGGAAGACAGTTGGAAGAAATTTCATCTTTGGGCGAGTACGAATCAATAGAGTTGGTTCATCGAACGTACCCTGTTCATTCGATATTTTCCTATCCCTAAATCCGGATTTTTGGCAGACACACTCCGTCCGTTTTTTCATGAACGAAGTCGAACAGAATCCGCAACTCAGTACCCGCCGTCATGACCTGGACGCGCTGCGGGCAACTGCGATGCTTCTGGGGATCGCGCTGCACAGCGCGCTGGCCTACATCACGATCCCGTTCTGGCCGGTGATGGACGACGCCCGCAGCATCGTTTTCGATGTGTTGTTTTCGGCCGTTCATGGATTTCGCATGCCGCTGTTTTTCGTGATCAGTGGATTTTTCACGGCGATGCTGTGGCGGAAACGGGGGATCGGCTCGCTTGCGTGGCATCGCTTTCGGAGAATTTTTCTGCCGCTGGTGATTTTTGTGATCCCGATGTGGCTGGCGATGTGGGGAATTTTCGCGATCATTGGGGCGAGCGGAGGCGGCGGTGGAAGTGTGGGTGGAGGAACGATCTGGGCGGCGGCACGGGACAACGACGTGCAAAAACTCAATCAGATTCTTGAGGCAAATCCGGGTATCGATTTGAACGAAATGGATGCCGCCAACAAGCTCCCGCCTTTGAACTGGGCAGCGTTGGCCGGCAGCCCGGATGCGGCAAACTTTTTGCTCGAAAAGGGGGCGAAAGTGAATGTGCGGTCGGGGGATCAGTCGACGCCGTTGAGTCACGCCGCCTTTATGGGACGATCGCAAGTGGCGAAAATTCTGATCGAAAACGACGCGGATTTGAACGCGCTGAATGTCTATCAGGCGACCCCGCTGCAAAACACGAAGGCGGACATGGGAACGGTCAAGTGGGTCGCGGACGGACTGCAACTCGATTTCGACGAAGAGAAAATCAAAGCCGGCCGGTTGGAGGTGGCGGCCTTGCTGAAAACCGCCGAAGCGGCGAATCCGATCGCGAAAACCGAATCCGGCGGAGGGAAGAAAAAACGGGATGAGCGATTTGGCCCAATCACGAATTTTTACCTAATGGTGACGGATTTCTGGCTGTTCCACATCGCCCCGATATTCGGTCATCTCTGGTTTCTGTGGTTTCTCTGCATCCTGCTTGTGCCGTTCCTGATGTATGCAGCAATCGCCTCCGCAGCCGGGTGGAAAGGACTGCCGGAACGGTTGTTCCATTTCCCGCTTGTGCTGGTTTGGATCGTACCGCTGACCGCCCTGGTTCAGTGGTTTCACGGCATCCGGGAACCGGGCGGATTCGGACCGGACACGTCGCTGACCATTTTCCCCTATCCCCACACCGTGCTGATCTACGGCATCTATTTTTTCTTCGGGGCACTGTATTTCGATGCGGACGACTGTGAGGGAAAAGCGAGCCGGTTCTGGTGGATTTCTCTGCCGCTCGGTTTGCTGGTTTGCTATCCGCTGGGAATGTCACTGATTGAGGAACCGGACGCGGAGTGGGTTCAGAATGCGATTCCTGCTGGCCTGGTTCGACCGCTCGCCGTGGTGCTCCAGGCACTGTTCGCCTGGCTGTTGATTTTTGGAATGATGGGCCTGTTCAGCCGTATTTGTTCCCGCCAGAACCGGGCAATCCGATACATCTCAGACTCGTCCTATTTTCTATATCTCGCTCACATTCCGCTGGTGTTTCTCGTTCAGCATTTCGTGAAATCGATTCCCGGTCCCGCCTTTTTGAAATTTGGGATCACGTTCGTTGTCCTGACCGGTGTGCTCCTGATCATCTACGAGTTTGTGATTCGCTACACCTTTATCGGGACTCTGCTGAATGGGAAACGGACACGACCGCCGAAGCTTCCGAACCGATAGGGTCTGTTTGATGAACGAACCCTGATTGATCGAAAATGCATTCGCCCCTTGTCTCCCCGGCAATGCAGCCTGAGATTCCACCAACCATGCTTACTCCTGCAGCCGATCTGAAAGCTAAACTTGCGAACAATGACCCTGTCGTTGGCATCCTCGCCATGGATCTTGCCAACCCGGTTCTGGTCGAAGTCGCCCAACGTTCCGGGCTTGACTACCTGATTGTCGATCGCGAACACGGGGCGTTTTCTGATGAAACGGTCGCGGAATTTTGTCGAGTCGGTCGCCTGGCGCAGTTTCCGGTTCTACTGCGAACGATTTCAACCGAAGAGTCCATCGTCCGGCGAGCGGCGGATCTCGGCCCTTCCGGGATATTGCTTCCGAATGTGGAGTCGGTCGAGCAGCTGGATCGCGTTCGCGAAGCGGTTTGGATGCCGCCGCGGGGCCGTCGCAGGCCGGGTGGGCCGGGAAATTACTGGATGCGGGATTTTCAATACGAGACATGGCGGTCGGAATTCGAGGAGCATTTTATCGTGATTCCGCAGATTGAATCGAAGACGGGGGTGGAGAACGCGAGCGCTCTTGCAGGGCATCCGATCGTCACCGCGCTGGGAGTCGGGCCGTATGATTTGTCCGCGGATTTGGGCTGCTGCTGGGATCCGGAAAACGAGGAATTCGAGGATTCGATTGCGAAAATCAAGTCAGCTGCCGATGCGGCCGGGAAGAAAGTCTGGATCGGAGCAAACGCGGAGAAATACCGTTCTGAAGGCTACACGTTTTTGTGGGTGGGAACGTTTACGTCAGTCCTGGGAGGTGCGTTAAGCGACCGGGTAAAGGGTTTGAAAGGGGATACTGGGTCAGCAGAATCCGAATTGGGTGAACCGCCGCCGGCGTGAATCATGAAGGCAAAGGAGTCGGAACCGGGTCAATGGACAGCACGGATTCTGGTCTCCGTCTTGTTTATCGGGTTGGGCTACTTTGCTTCGTTTGGTCCCGTTCACGCCCTGTTTTCCCGCGGTGGCAGTTGGAAAGGATCCGGCCAGGCGACCGCAAAATGGCTGCCGAAAATCTACAGGCCGGCAATTTGGCTGACCACGAGAAGCGAGTTGTATTTCAATTTTTTCGAATGGTGCAATTCTCATCACCCCAAGTTCAACCGGCCGGGGTTCCAGGCATTGCGGGAACGGGATTTTCCCCGGTAGCTGCTTCTCGAACCAACAGGGTTCGTTCGTCTTTTTCTGCTATCGCCACTGAAATGTCCGCTCGTAGTTCGGCATCCCGTTTTCTTTCCAGCTTCATTTCGATCGCCGGAATTTTGAAAATTCCACTACTTCCCTTCGCTGACCCACTTTTGGTAAAGCACGGAATTTTTTCGATAGGTCTCAAGCGATTTTCCCTTCAGCGTTTTCATCTGATCTTCGACTTCGAGAAGGTAAACCTCCGGCGTCTCCGGGCCTCGGTCTCCGGTTTCTTCGATCCAATCTTGAACCCGTTTGCGATGAGTTTTTAACGCGGCAGCATGGTCCGGATCGTCGGCGAGATTCTTGATCTGCCACGGATCTTTTCGATACAGATAGAGTTCCTCCGCCGGCCGGGTGGGTGAAAAGAGCAGGTTTTCCGCGAGCGGATTCAACTTTTTTTCCGCGTGCAATTCCCGCAGCCGCTGGATGATCAGCTTGCTGTCTTTGTAATTGCTCGGCATCAGGTGGGGGCGCTCCGGATAGAAATTCTTGATGTAAAGATAGCCATCGGATCGCACGGACCGAATTCGATCTGCCGCTTCCCCACAGCGATCACGCGCAGCGAAAATGAATTCTTTCGGCTGGTAATCGGCTGCCAAAATATCGTCGCCCTCCATTTTTTCCGGAATGTCGATCCCCGCCGCCTCGAGCGAAAGCGCCGCCACATGGATGTGCTCGAGCAGATCATCCCGCTCCGCCCCGGCTTCGATC
>JABDJT010000583.1 GCA_013003335.1 Verrucomicrobiales bacterium
AACCGGCCGTCCGGCCCGAAATGCATCGCGTGAATGCCGTGGTCGTGCTGCTTCCCGCTGATCTTCGTGAACATCATTTCCTTGCTGTCGGGATCGGCTTTTCCGTCGCCATCGCGGTCGTAGAGCGAGAAAATTTCCTCCCCGGCGGAAACGATGACCCGATCACCCAGCACAAGAATTCCATGGGCGGAATCGATGTCATTTCCCTGGTAAAAGACGGTCGATTTGTCGGCTTTCGCGTCGCCGTCGGTGTCTTCCAGAATCACGATCTTGTCGCCGCCCTTCCGCTTGCCCTGGTTGCGGCGGTAGTTCACGACATCGCAGACCCACACGCGGCCGAGTTCGTCGATGTCGATCGAGCTGGGGGACCCGATCATCGGTTCGCTTGCGAAAAGCTGGGCCTCGAGTTCGGGGTGCACTTCCAGCGAATCGAGCGCTTCATCCGCGCTGCGGCCGCCACTGTTCGGCACCGACTGCTGCTTTTTCGCCATCACAGCTGCCGGATTTTCGGTGTAAACCAGAAAGGCCACGCTGGCCGGTGCGTCGCCGCCGCCCTGGCTGGTTCCGCCGTCATCGAGTGCTCCACGCGCCTTGAACTGCTTCGCGCCCTTCGGCACGTCGAACGAGATCACAGAAGGCGAATGCGTTCCGATCCCGTATTCGACTTTCCTGCCGAGCACCCGCATTTCGCCGCCGCCGGCATTCGCGTTCTTGCGGGTCTGGCCCCAGCCCTGGGAGGCCGATTTCCAGTTCAGATCAGTCAGTTTTTTTTCCGATCCATCGGCGAGGACCAATCGCGGCTCGGCCCAGTTCGCCCAGTCGAAGGCGTGGCTGCCGAGCATGTCGACGGCGAGAAAAATCTCCTTCGCGCCGTCGGGAATCTTGACGTCGATCTCGACTGCGTGTCCCGCCGTCTTTTTGTTCTCAACCGGCTTCGACTGGAAGACCGGCTTGACGTCCGGATTCAGGGTTTCGTTTTTTTTTGAGCCGCGGCCGGCTTCTTCTTTTTCGACCCCTGGTCACCGCCGTATTTCAGCGCGTTTGCTTCGAGAAATTCCATGGTCGGTTTTTCCGTCTCGATTCCGCCTTTGGGAATCTCCAGTCCGAGTGTCCAGGCAACGCCGTTGAGCACCGTTTTGCGAAAGCTGTCTTCCTGCCAGTTGGCGTGGTAGTGCAGGCCCGTGAAACCGAAGCCACGGCCGTTCCTGTAATCTTCGCCCCGCTGGTAGGTCCAGGCGACATGCTGCGGTTCGCCCGCCTCGACGGCTTTCCGCACGGTCGGATTGCCGGAGTGCGGGCCGTCTTTCCGCTTCATCGTTTCTTTCGGCGCGACTGCCGACAGGACCGGCGTGACGCCTTTCATACCTTCCTGGAAACGCATGTGGAAATACCATTCGTCATCGCTTTCGAAGGGCTTCACGCCGTTGGCGACCGGGTGATCCTGAAACGTTTTGAATTCCGCGACCCAGTGAGGGTTCACCGACCAGTTCGTTTCGAAATAGCCGCCCATCCAGGCCAGCATTCCTTTGGCTGAAGGCCCGATCGGCACTTCCACCCCGTAGTGCAGGCAGGCGAGGCCGACGCCTTTTCGCATGATCCTGTCGAATTCCTGGACGTGACCGTTCACCGGATGGCGACCGCCGCCGGTGCAGAAAAACACGACACCGTCAGCATCCTTGAAAAATTCCTCCTCGTTGTCCGGCCACGGAATGGCGTGGCGGCCCTCGATTTTTGCATCGGGATATTTTGCTTTCAGCCACTCTTCGATCAGGTGATTTCCGGCTGAGTATTCATGCTTCATGAAGCCGTGGGACGTCTGGTGACCGACGAAACAGATCACCGTTTTTCCGTCGCCGTTCACATCGGCTTTGGCGGTGAAAGCGGATACGAGAAACAGGATCCCGAGGGCGAGAAACGAACGAACAGGGTTGGTTCGGTGAACAGACAGGGTTGGTTCGGAAATTGACATGCGGAAAGTGTGGCGAAAAATCGGCCCCGTTTCAAGGCGCGGGTGTGGGGGAAGGAATTGAGCCGATGGAAGGGAGAATTTCGAGGGGCAACCGATCGAACTGATCAAACTGATCAAACTGTTCGAACTGGTCGAGAGGGCTGGTCGCTCCGGCGTGGCTGAAATTCCGGGCCACATGGGTGTAGATCATCGTGGTGGATACGTCGGCGTGACCCAATAGTTCCTGCAGGGTTCGAATGTCCGTTCCGGATTCCAGCAGGTGGGTGGCAAAACTGTGACGCAGATCATGCGAGCGGACCCGCTTCTCGATTCCGGCTCTCCGGGCCGCCTCCCGGAGGGCATTTCCATAGCTGCCATCGTAAAAATGATGCCGGCGTAAAATCCCCGTATCGGGATCCGTCGAAAGACGGGGAGCGGGGAACAGCCAAAACCAGGCCCACTCTTTTCCGGCCTTCGGATTTTTCCGTTCGAAGGCGTTCGGGAGGGCCACACCTGGGAGCTCTTTGCGGCGATCCTGCTCGTGAATTTCCCGAATTTCCTCTTTCCATTCTGTGAGCCGCGCCGTCAGCCGCGCCGGGAGCACGGTGACGCGGTCACGATCGCCTTTTCCGCTCCGAACCGTGATTTGGCGCCGGTCCAGGTCGATGTCCTTGATCCGTAATTCCAGGAGTTCGCTCACCCGCAGGCCGGCCCCGTATTGCAGTTCCGCCGCGAGCCGACAGGTTGGGGAAAGGTGATCCAGGATCCGGCAGATTTGCTCGAAGCTGAACACATTGGGAATTCGCTTCGGTGTCTTGCGAAAGGTGACTTTCAAATCCACGTCTTCCCGGCCGCAGACGTCGCGATAGAAAAAGTTCAGGGCGTTGAGCGCCTGCTTCTGCGTGGAAAAGCTCACTTTCCGGTCGGTGACGAGATGGGACAGCCATTCGCGGGCGGTTTCCTCGTTCAGGACGGATGCTTCATCCCCGGCATAAATGGCGAATCGGCCAACCCAACCCGCGTAGGTTTGGCGCGTTCTCCGCGCCAGGCCACGACGCCCTCCGGCGCGGTCGACCGAGAGGCGAACCCGCTCGGAAATCGACTGGCCGGAATAGCCTTGATCCCGGCAGTGCGTCAGCCAGTTCAAATACCAGCGAATCCCCTGTGTCCACTGGTCGATTTGCCAGTTCTCGCGTTCCTTCGCGAGCACCTGCGAACGCCAGAACTCCACCGCCGCCTCCCGACCCGGCGACAACTGCCGACTTACCCGCCAGTTCTCAAACCAGCTGAGCAACAATTCAAATCCGGACTTCTCCGGTCGCGTCAGGTCGCGGGAATGTTTCAGATCGAGCCTCCAGTCAAATTCGCTTGTCGTTTCACTGTTCATATTTTCACTACTTCCGCAAATTCGACCGGAAAATCAAGTGCAAAAATGAACAGTGGTGATTTTTTCCCTTTCGCTATCCAAACATTTCAGTTCGCTAAAAGAAGTACGATCCACTGCTTGGGAATTCCGGATGATCCGGCCCTTCGAATCAGTTTGAGATTGAATCTGTTGCCCGATGCATCGTGTTCCGCCTTGACGGTCAGGCCGTGATGCGTTTTTTTGATTCCGAAACGGTTGCCGGGGTTCCCGGGTCGCGGATATTCAACCGTACAAATAATACTGTTATGCTTAAAAACGCAGGCCAAACGATCGGTCGGAAGCAATGAAGGGCACCGAAGAGTTCATTGAATTGATCCGGGCCGGCCGGAACGAAGAAGCGTTGGCAATGCTCGAAGCGTCTCCATCTCTAGCGAAGGCGCGCTCAGACCGTGAAGGCCAGCTTCACGGGGCCTCGCCGCTTCATTGGGCTGCACACCGCAATGCTACCAAACTTTGCGAACGGCTGATCGACTTAGGTGCAGACGTAAACGATTCCGCAAGCGACTGGTGGCTGACACCTCTCTCGTGGGGAGCGGATGCCGGTAGTGCTGAAGCGGTTGAGTTACTCCTGAAGGGGGGCGCGGAGGTAGACCAAGACGCTGTTGTCGGGACGACAGCACTTAGCGCCGTCGCTATGGGCGGTTCATCCCGAGGCAGCCGCGATCCCCAGGCCTATCAGAGAACCGCGGTAATACTGACTGCCCACGGCGCCAGCATTGATGGGCGTGCCGATCGCGAAAAAACGCCATTGGATGATGCGATCGAGTACCAAAATGCCAATGTTGCGGCTGTTCTCAGAAAGCACGGCGCGCAGGTGTCCAATCGGCCCAAATGACAGCCAGCATAACAAGTCGTGGATGTCCAACAGGCTACCCGTTGCGCGTTGGAAGCGTGAGGGTGGATTCAACACCCACCTTGAACTCGGAGCGCGCGTTCAGGTAGCCTGTGGCATCACTCAAACGTTCTCCTAAAAAATGAGTCACGGCGTTCATATCCAAGTGACGATTCCCACGTCACATCCTGACCGCCTAAAGGCTCTCGCGTCTGAAGGTCTCACCGAGTCTTGGGGCGGGAAGATTATTGACGATTGTAATTCCTCTGACCTCATTCCCGGCACAATCGAAGTTTATGAGTTCTTGAACGACCTCAGAG
>JABDJT010000590.1 GCA_013003335.1 Verrucomicrobiales bacterium
GTCCGGGCGGGATACTTGCCGGTCAGGATGCTGGCGCGGGTCGGCGAGCAGACCTGGCTCGCAGCGTAAAAATCGGTGAACACCATGCCGCTGCTGGCGAGGGCGTCGAGATTCGGCGTTTCGTAAAACGTGTTCGGATTGTTGAACCCGACATCCATGTAACCGAGGTCATCGGCCAGGAAAAAAATCACGTTCAGTTTGTCTGCTTTCTCCTGCCCCGAAATCGCGCCGCCAAGCACGAATGTGAGGCATACCGCCAGGATCCGTTTCAATTTCGTCATCGGCTCCAGTTTCTCATCCTGTCGCCGATCCTCCAAGAAAAACCCGTTGATTCACTCAATCGCGCTGTTTTTTGCGACCGGCTCCCAGCCGGCCGGTTTGAAGCGGTAATGACCGACGATTTTCCAGGAATCGATCCCGGTTTCCAGCACGGGCCCCGCGCCAATGTTGTGGACGAACTGATCCGGCCCCACCACCACGCCGATGTGCCAGAGGCTCTTGTTGTTCAAATCCCAGGCCACCAGGTCGCCCGGTTGGTAGTCCGCGATTTTTTTCGAAATCGTCAGCGACGCGCCTTTCCGCTCGAAAAATTTCTGCAAATTCGGCACCCGGCGGTGATCGATATTCTTGTCTGGTCGGCTCAGCCCCCAGTTTTTCGGGTATTTGGAAAAATTCGCCCGCATGTCTTCGTGGACGAGTTTTTGCAGATCGATCCCGAGCGCGCGATAAGTGCGGATCACCACATCCGTGCAAACGCCCGTGTCCGCCGGCACATCACCGCCGGGATATTTCAGGACGACATAGGCCGGATCGTATCGAACCTGCGCTTCCGTCCGGGCTTTGGCGGCTTCGACGAGTTCCGCATAAAAATCGACCGGCTTGGCGTCCTGGCCGGAGGAGCAAAGAGCGAAGATTGGAAGAAGGAAAAGGAGGAGTTGTTTCACGATTCAATCTACTGCGAAGTGGACGGGTTTCTTTCAGGAATTGGAGTTCGCAAAGCCCCCCGGATTGATTCAGAGCCCGAAGTTACCGGATATTTTGGAATTGGCTGGCGGATCATCGTTTCGGATGGCCACCCGTTTTTGAACGCGGCTCGTGTTTCAGGCGGGAATTTCCGCGGAACCAAAATACGGCTGCAGCACTTCCGGAATCGCGATCGACCCGTCGGCCTGTTGGTATGTCTCGATGAAGGCGACATAGAGGCGGGGCAGGGCTGTGCCGGAGCCGTTGAGGGTGTGGCAGAAATTGTTTTTGCCGGTCTCGGGATCCTTGTAGCGGAGCTTCATCCGGCGGGCCTGGTAGTCGGCGAAATTGGAGCAGCTGGAGACTTCGAGATAGCCGTCGTGGCCGGGCGCCCAGATCTCGATGTCGTAGGTTTTGGCGGAGCTGAAACCGATGTCGCCGGTGCAGAGCTCGATGACGCGGTAGTGCAGGCCGAGCAGCTGGAGAACTTTTTCCGCCTCGGCAGTGAGCTTCTCGAGCCGGGCCATCGATTCGTCGGGATGAACCACGTTGACGAGCTCGACTTTGTCGAATTGATGCATGCGGATCATGCCGCGGCTTTCGCGACCGGCCGACCCGGCTTCGCGGCGGAAACAGGGGGTGTAGGCGGTAGTCTTGAGGGGGAATTGCGCCGGATCGAGGATTTGATCGCGGAACAAGTTCGTAACGGGCACCTCGGCGGTCGGGGCGAGGAAAAAGGAGTTGTCTTCGAGCCCGTACATGTCGTGCTCGAATTTCGGCAGCTGGCCGGTTCCCTCCATGCAATCGCGATTCACGATGCAGGGCGGGTAAACCTCGTGGTAGCCGTGTTCGTCGACGTGAACGTGGAGGAGAAACTGAATAAGGGCGCGCTGGAGCCGGGCGCCGGGGCCGGTGAAGGTAACGAAGCCGCTGGAGCTGATTTTCGTGGCGAGCTCGAAATCGAAGAGACCGAGATCCGCGCCGAGAGCGACGTGATCTTTCAACTCAAAATCGTAGGACGGTTTTTCGCCCCAGGTGCGGATTTCCGGGTTGGCGGTTTCGTCTTCGCCGATGGGGCAGTCGTCGTGCGGGAGGTTCGGGATGGAGAGCAAAAGCTCACGCTGGCGGGCATCCGCAGCGTCGGCATCTTCGCCGATCTGCTTGATTTTTTCGCCGATTTCGCGGACCTGCGCTTCGATTTCGGAGGTGTCTTTCCCGTCTTTTTTGAGGGCACCGATTTCCTTCGAGATCCGTTTCCGGTCGCCCTGGAGCTGCTGTTTTTCCGTCTCGGCGGCGCGGCGTTTTTCGTCGCACTCGAGCACCTCGTCGACAAGGGACCACGCGTCACCGCCACGTGATTTGACGCGTTCCTTAACGAGGTCGGGGTTTTCCCGGAGCAGACGGATATCGAGCATGATGGCGGAAGCTAGCGCAGCGCCGCGAAGGGTCAACTGCGCTGAAACCGGGAAAAATCCGGGCGATGCCGGACGTCGCTGGTGCGATCAGACTTCGTCGACGAAAAATTCTTCGCCGCCGATGATATCCACTTCCGGATTGGTACCGCCCTGGCGGATTCCTTCGAGGCGGCGAGTACTGCCGCGGAGCCGCGAGGGGCTGTTGATCGTTTTGGTGACGTAATCGATCGCGAGTGGGAGAGTGGCGAGGGCGCCAACCGTAAACAGAGTGCCGGCGAGAGTCTGGCGGGTTTTATTCTTAAACCGGTCCGCGAGGAGAAGCCCGACGGCGCAGCCGACGGCAGCGGGCGCAACGGACAGAGCCGTGCCGATCAGCGCGGTCGCGGGAGAGGGTGGATCTTCGGAATGCATAGTCATTGCGGGTGTAATGAACGACAAATTTCCACAAATTTCATTAAGTTTTGTTAAAAATTAGTCGTATTCAGAGTGTTTCCTGTCACTTTATTGCCTCTCAATCGCGGTTGTCTTCCAAATTTTCCAACTTTTCGTAAAAAAATGTCCGAATCCGATACCAACTCAACTTCCAACCGGTATGGCCTGGTCCTCGCCGGGGGCAGCGGAACCCGGTTCTGGCCGCTCAGCCGGAATTCGAAGCCCAAGCAATTGCTTCAGCTTTTCGATGACGAAACGTTGATCGAAAAAGCCGTGAAACGGCTGGAAGGATTTCTGCCGAAAGAAAACATCCTGATTCTGACGAACGTGGCCCAGGAGCAGGCGGTGCGGGAAGTGCTGAGCGATCTCCCGCCGGAAAACATTGTGGCGGAGCCGGAGAAGCGGGACACTGCGCCGGCCATTGCGCTGGGAGCGGGCTGGATCGCCGCTCGAAATCCGGAGGCGACCATGTTCGTGTTGCCGGCAGATCAGCTGATCCGTGACGAAGACGGCTTTCGCGAGATTCTGCTGGCGGCCGGCGAAGCGGCGGAACAGGCGGGTGCGATCGTAACGCTCGGGATCAAGCCGTCGTGGCCGTGCCCGAGTTATGGATACATTGAGCGCGGACCGCGGGCAAGAATCAGCGGCTACGAAAACTCGATACCTGTTCATGAAGTTGTGCGGTTCCGGGAAAAGCCGAATCCGGACCTGGCGACCGAATTCCTGGAGAAAGGGAATTTTTCCTGGAATGCCGGAATTTTCATCTGGACGATTGCCACCCTGGTTCGCGAGCTATCGCAGCACTGCCCCGAGCTGGCCGACTTCATTTCCGAGCTCCGGAAATCCAGCGACTTTTCGGCCACGATGTCTCACCAGTTCCCGAAACTGAACAAGACCTCGATCGATTACGCCCTGATGGAGAATGCTTCGCGCGTGCTGAACATCGAGTCTGATGTGGGCTGGGATGATGTGGGCAACTGGATCTCAGTGGCGAAATACCTGCCGGAAGATTCGGACAAAAATGCGACGAGAGGGACCATCTCGCAGGTGGATTCGCGGAAAAACATCGTGTTCTCGGAATCCGGAAAACAGATCGCCCTGCTCGGAGTCGACAATTTGATCGTGGTGGAAACCGAGGATGCGATCCTCGTGGCGAACAAGAAAGAGGCCGACAAGATCAAGCATCTCGTCGATGAATTGCCCGATGATCTGCTGTAACCTAACCGGATGAAAGCACTCGGGATCGATTTCGGGAAGGCCCGGATTGGTATGGCCCTCAGCGATGATTTGGGGATGCTGGCTCATCCGCTGGAGACGGTCCCGGGAAAAAATCCGGAGGACGCGGCTCGGCGGATTTCAGAAATCGTTGGCGAGAAAAAAGTCGAGACGGTCGTGGTCGGGCTTCCGCTGCACCTGAACGGCGAGGAAGGAACCGCCGTCGAATCGGTGCGGAAATTCGCGGAGCTTCTCCTGTCTCACCTGCCGGAATCGGTCGACCTGGTCGAGGTTGATGAACGACTGACCACGGTCAGCGCGATGGAAAAACTGCACGAAGCCGGGCGCACGGAAAAAAACAGCCGCCCGATCATCGACCAGGCTGCGGCGGTCGAGATTTTGCAGGAATGGCTCGACCGGCAGGCCGGTCCCGATGTTTTGCCCGATCCGTGGGACGAAGACGAGTTGAAAGAAGACTACGACGATTGAACCAGCGTTCCGAGATGGGCGGCGACGGCTTCGGCGAGGCCTTTCTGGTTGTAGCCCCCTTCCAGCACGGAAACGAGACGCGATTCGCCAAACTCCCCGGCGATCTCGAGCAGGATTTTTGTGAGGGCGACGAAGTCGTCGTCGGTGAGCTGAAAATCGCCCAACGGATCGCGCACCCGCGAATCGAATCCAGCCGAAATGATCACGAGATCCGGCTTGTAATCCTTCATCTTTTTCGAGAAATCGGCGCGGAACGCTTTCCCGATGTCATCCATCCCCGTTCCTGCAGGGAGCGGGTAATTCAACGTGGTGTTTTTGCCTTTTCCCCGCCCGGTTTCCGCCGCCATTCCGGTGCCCGGATACCACGGGTGCTGGTGCGTGCTGAAATAGAAAACGCTGCCGTCCTCGAAGAAAATATCCTGGGTGCCGTTCCCGTGATGCACATCCCAGTCGATGATGGCGACCCGTTCCAGGCCGTGTGTTTCCTGCGCATAGCGGGCGGCGATGGCGGCGTTGTTGAAAATGCAAAATCCCATCCCACGATCGGCGGTGGCGTGGTGACCGGGAGGCCGAACCGCACAAAAGGCATTCTTCGTTTCCCGTTTCACAACCGAATCGACCGCGTTCAGCAGTCCGCCGGCAGCTTTGCGCGCGATCTCAAGGGAGCGCGGCCCGAAATTTGTGTCGCCCGTGCTGAGCATTCCGCTCGATTTTCCGTCGATTTCCGAAAGCACGGTTTTCAGATAGCCGTCCGTATGAACCAGCCGGACTTCATCGTCGGTCACCTCGCGGAACTCGAGCGCCTCGCATTTCGCGGGCAATTCCGCGCGGTCGAGTTGCTTTTGAATCGCCCGGATCCGGCCCGGAGCTTCGGGATGATGATCCCCGGGATCGTGTTCCGCAAAAATTTCGTCGATGAGCAGTCCGGTTTTCATAGTGATTCGCAAAAGTTTTTCATTCCTCTTCACCCGCCCCGTCGCCGGCGGCAATTTCAGCCTTTCGCGCTTCGATCATGTCATCGATCTGGTCGAGGTGATCCTGGTGGACGCGGCGACGCTGGTGCTTGTTCCACAAAACCTCGCGAAAACCGACCAAATCCTCGAGCGGCGGCGTCGTTCCGTGCCGGGTCCATTCGGACTCCGATTTGAGGCGGCTTTGAAACAGCCATTCGCCGGCATGATGGTTTGCGCGCAGATAGCGAATCTCGCCATCCTCAGTTCGATCTCGCCATTCGTGCCGGGTCATGGCATAGGATCATGCTATGCGCGAATTTTTCAAACCGACTGCTACCAAGATTGCGGTTTTCGTCATCGCCAGCATCGTGATTGGGGCGTTGCTGGCTCCACCGTTGTTTTGGGGCGGGCAAATCGTGGTAGAAAATGGCTGGATCGCCGATGGCTGGCTGCAGAGCATCCACGAGTCGATGGAGCGGGCCAAATTTTCCCGCTACTTCAACCGCGCTCTCACCTTTGCGGCCGTGCTGCTGATGTGGCCGACGATTCGCTGGATTCGCTCGGATCAGCCGGAGCGCGGCAACACGAATTTTCTGCTCACGGAAAAAAATCGCCGCTGGTGGATTCATCTCCTGGTCGGCTTTTTCGCGGCAACGATTCCGCTCTTTATTCTCTGCTTCATTTACCTGAAGACCGGGCTCTACAAGCCTCATGACCCCGGCAAAACAGTCTTCCGCATTGCCAGCAGCGCGATCGGCACGGCTTTCGCGGTGGCGTTTCTCGAAGAATTCATTTTCCGCGGGATCCTCTTTTCGCTTCTCCTTCGGACGGCCAAAGCGTGGGTTTCGCTCCTGTTCCTGACCGCCTTTTTCGCCTTCGTCCACTTCCTGAAACCGCCTGAAAACCTGGAAATGCCCGAAGTGATCTGGACGACCGGTTTCTGGCTGATCGGCCAGATCTTCGGCCAGTTCGCCAACCCGATTTTCATCGCCGCGGAATTCGCGCTGCTGTTTGCCGTCGGCTGGGTGCTCGGTTATTCGCGGCTGAAAACGGCGTCGCTCTGGTTGCCGATCGGACTGCATGCCGGTTGGGTGTTCGGCATCAAGATGTTCAGCCCGCTGACGCGGCGGAATTTTAAAAAGGGCGAAATGATGCCCTGGTTGGGTGAAAATTTGCGGATCGGAGCCTGCTCGATGCTGGTGGTCTGCCTGACCGGCCTGCTGATTTGGTGGTGGCTGAAAAAGCGCGAGGCCAGGGACCGGGACGCGTTTTCCAATCAAAATTCGAACCAATAGGGTTCGTTCGATGAACCAACCCTGTTGATTCGTTTTGAGCAGAAATCGATGAATTGGAAAAAGCTCTGGATTCGGGGTGCTGACGAGACGCTGGGTGCCTTGTATCCGGTCACCTGTCCGGGCTGCGATGATCCGATCCCGGCTGACCGGAGCGTCCTCCCGATTTGTCCGGAGTGCGGTCCGAAACTGGAGGAGATCCGGCAACCGTACTGCCAAATCTGCGGGCAAACGTTTTCGGGACGGATCGAATCGGATTTCACCTGCTCGAATTGCAGCGACCGCAACTTGTCGTTTGAATTCGCGGTGGGCAGCTACGCGGCGAAAGGGCTGGCGCGGGATTTAATGCATCGATTCAAGTACGGGCGAAATATCCACCTGGTACCCCTGTTGGGCCGGTTGATGGAGCCGGCGCTGCGTGATTCGAGAATTTCCGGGGTAGAAAAATGGGTCCTGGTTCCCGTGCCGTTGCATCGTCGGCGGTTCCAGGACCGCGGATTCAACCAGGCACTGGAATTGTGCCGGATCATCCGGAAGCGGTTCCCGGATCGATTCCGGATTTCGCAGGCGATCAGTCGGGTGCGGAACACGAGAACGCAGGCGGGCCTGGATCGGGAAGAGCGGCTGACCAATTTGAAGGGGGCATTTGCGCTATCGAGATGGAAAAATCGCGTCCGTCGTGTGCGGGGCGCCAACGTTTTGCTGGTGGACGATGTGCTCACCACCGGAGCAACGGCGTCGGAGTGCGCCCGGGTTTTGAAAAACGCGGCCGGTGTGAAAGCCGTCGCAGTTGTGACCGTGTTGCGGGGATAAAACTAAGAAAAGGGCTCTGCAGGTCGTTTTGGTTTCAGTTGTGCAGGGGCCAAATTCGACTAATTTTCGCTCCTCACCTCCAAAACGCAGCAGATTGTTGACATGGGTATTTTCAAAAAACCATCCATTCGCTCCCTCGGGAAAAAGAAACGGGAAATGCCGGAAGGACTCTGGCACAAGTGCCCGTCCTGTGGCGCGATCATTCACGAAGCAGACATGAAACAGCGGTTTCGCGTCTGCCCGAAGTGTGAACATCACTTTACCCTGACATCCCAGGAGCGAATTGAACTACTGGTCGATCCCGACACTTTTGCAGAAATCGATCCGAATCTCGATTCGGTGAACCCGCTGGGTTTCAAGGCTTACTCGGACAAGGTGAAGAACTATCAGCAGAAAACCGGATTGAAGGAAGCGGTCCTGACCGGGAAAGCCGAGATCTGCGGAGCGCCGGTTACGATTGCGGTGATGGATTTCCGATTCCTCGGCGCGAGCATGGGTTCGGTCGTGGGCGAAAAGGTGACCCGCGCCATTGAGCTGGCGACGAAAGAAAAACGCGGCGTGGTGATCGTTTCCGCGTCCGGTGGGGCCCGAATGCACGAAGGAATTTTGAGCCTGATGCAGATGGCAAAGACGAGCGGAGCCCTGGCCCGCCACAGTCAAGCCGGTCTGCCTTACATTTCCGTTCTGACCCACCCGACGACGGGCGGAGTCACCGCCAGCTTCGCGACTCTGGGCGACATCATCGTGGCTGAGCCGAAGTGCATGATCGGTTTTGCCGGTCCCCGGGTTGTGAAGGAAACGACCCACCAGAATCTGCCGCCCGGTTTCCAAACAGCGGAGTTTATGATGGAGCACGGCCTGGTTGATTTGATCGTTCCCCGCGCCGAGATGCGGGACAAGCTTGGTCAGCTGTTCAATTTCATGATGGCCAAAAAATCGGCCGCAGCCTGATCCGGCATCAGGATTTCTCGAGGAAAATCCGGCCGCTTCGACGCCGGGCATGCCGGTTTCCCGGCAGATTGATTTTTGCCGGCTGACCGGATTCGGACAGCAGGGTCAATACGCGTTCCGCTTCCTCGAACCCGCAGTCGGGCACCCGGCTTTTAGCCAGCCAGCGGAGAACAACGCGGAATTGATCCGCAGTTTCCAGTTTTTGGAGTCCCCGCGCGTCGAGCCGTTTTTTCTCATCCACGAGCCGGCCAAAAATCGTGGAAGTTTGCTGCTCCCGCAGCGATTCCTCGTGCCCCATGACTTTCGCGAGGCGCTGAATCGAAAGCCCCGTGTCGCGTCCGAAGATTTCGTTCAATTCGGGAATCAACTGGTGCCGGACGCGATTTCTCAGTGCCAACGCCGGATCGGAATTCGATTCGTCTTCCCGGAACCCGATCTCATTTTCTTTCACGAACCGGTCAATTTCCGCACGGCGGATTCCCAGGAGAGGCCGGTGAATCACGATCCGTTTTCGACCCACCCGAATTTCGCGCTGTGCCTGCATCCCTGCCAGGCCCCGGATTCCGGTTCCGCGGAACAGGTTGATCAGCACGGTTTCGATCTGGTCGCCGGCGTGATGAGCCAGGAACACGTCACGGCAGCGGTGGCGGGTCGATACTTCCGCAAAAAACTCATGCCGTGCATGCCGGGCTGCTGTTTCCAGAGACTGACCGGTTTCTTTGGCCCGTTTCCGAACTTCGATCTTGCGGGATTCGAACGTCAGGCCAAGGTCCGCGGCCACCTTTCGCACAAATCCTGCATCCGCAGTCGACGACCGGCCCCGCAACCCGTGGTCGACGTGACAGACAACCAGTTTTGAAAACCCGGACCGGTGCAGCAAGTGAAGCAGAGCCATGGAATCCCGGCCGCCGCTGACGCCGATCAGGTATTTTCGCTTCGGCGAATAGCGCCGGAAAAGATCAGGGGAAAAATCGTCCGGCAGCATGAATTACGAATGAACAGGGTTGGTTCAACGAATCAACCCTGTTGGTTCGTGAACCGCCGGTTTTTATTGAGCGGCGACCTCGGGCGTTGATTCCGGAACTGCGGGTGTGCCGGAGGAGGTGGCGGGCGTTTCGACCGTTGCAGATGCCTGAGCCGCTTGTTGCTCCGCTTCGTAACGTTTCAGGGCGGCCTCCCGGGCTGCGGCCTGTTTGGCGGCGCAACGATCGCATTTCAAAAAGGCGCAGCTCGAAAAAAGGAGGGAGCAAAGCGCCAATCCAAATGCCGGAAGTATCAGTCGAAAAATTTTCATCTGACCGGAGTGTAAAATTTCAACCCTGAATCGCAAGTGTCGAATCCTGAACCAGATAATCCGGATGACTGGAAAATTTGCCCGTTGTGCGGTCGCCCGATTCCTCCGCGGCTGGAAAGCAAGCATCACCTGATTCCGAAATTGAAGGGCGGAAAAAACGGCCCGATTTCGGTTCTCCACACGATTTGCCACGGAAAAATTCACTCGGTTTTCACGGAGGCGGAATTGGCCCGCCAGTATTCGACAATCGAGGCGCTGCTCGAACATGAGGAGATAAAGCGGTTCGTGTCGTGGGTGAAAAAACGGCCACCGGAATTCCGATCGTCGAATCGCGGCGGAGCCAATCCGAGGCGGCGAAAATGAATCAGCCCATCAACTCGTATCCCACGACGCTGAGGGCGTAAATGGCAGCGGTTTCGCTGCGCAGGACGATTGGGCCCAACGAGAGAGGAGCGAATCCCGAGCTGAGAGCCTGGGAAATTTCTGCGGGCGTGAAATCGCCTTCGGGTCCGATCAGGATGGTGGCGGATTCCGGGCGTTGATCTCCCTGCTCGGCGAGGATGTCCTTGAGCGACTGTGCCTCGTCACTGATGGCGGCAACCAGCCGGAAGGAATCCGTGGCTTCGGGAGATTGCAGAAACTGTTCGACGGTCACCGGCCGGGAAACTTCCGGCAGCCAGTTCTGTCCACACTGCTTGCATGCTTCCAGCGCGACGCGCTGCCACTTCTCCTGCTTTTTCACGAGGTCCGATCCGTCCAGCTGGACCACGGTCCGTTCAGACAACAGCGGCACGATTTTGGATGCACCCAGTTCCGTCGCTTTCTGGATGATCAGGTCCATGTTTTTCCCTTTCGGGATGGCCTGGCCGAGGGTCAGGCGCGCCGGTGGTGGGTCGGTCCGGTTTGTCAGAAGCGGTTTCAGTTCCACCCGGCCTTTTTCAATCGAAACGATTTCCGATTCCGATTCCGTGCCCGCTCCGTTGAAAACGATGACGCGATCGCCGGCCTGGCAGCGGAGCACGTCGCGGCAGTGGTGCGCTTCGTCGCCGGTGAGTTCGAGGGCTTCCGGATTCCAGTCGGATTCGGGGATGTAGAAACGGTGCTTGGCCATGGATTTGGAGAAAGAGTTTCGATATCAGCCGACCCAACGGAAAACGACCGGTTTTTCCATGTCCGCGTGCAGGCTCTGGTGCACCGGGCAGCTGAGAGCGGCTTTTTCAATTCCCGCCCTCCGGGGATGATCTTCAGGAAGGGGCACTTCGATTTCGGTGGAAAGCTTTACGATCCGGCGGGGCAGGTCGGCGGACATTTCTTTCACGACCCGGACGTGAGCGCCTTCGATTTCGAGGCCGTGATTCCGGGCGTAGATGCCCATGATCGTCAGCATGCAGGTGCCCATCGCGGTTCCCACGAGATCGGTCGGCGAAAACTCCTCGCCTTTTCCCTCGTTGTCGACAGGGGCGTCGGTGGCGAACGTCGCTCCCGAAGGACCGTGCGTTGCGGTGGTGTGGAGGTCTCCCTCGTAAACGGCGGTGATTTCAACGGCTGCCATGCGGGAAGAATAGCGGGACTTGGGAGGTTGGCATCCGTTTTTCGCGGCTGTTTTGTTTTTGACTCTCCGGAAGCGCCCAGCCACTGTTTTTTCATGAGATCGATCCTCCGAATTCTACTCTCAACCTTTGCGGTTTTACTTCTGGCTGCTGCAACCGGCGATTCCGCTTTTGCACAGAAAAAGAAGAATCCGGCTTTTGCCAAGGTGACCGATGACCCGGATCTGCCGCGGGTTTTGCTGATTGGTGATTCGATTTCGATCGGGTATACGGTGGCGGCGCGCGAGGCGCTGAAGGGCAAAGCCAATGTCCACCGCGTTCCGGGCAACGCCGGTCATACGGGAATGGGGATTGCCGGTTTGCCGAAATGGCTGGACGAAGAAAACGGGAAATGGGACGTCATTCACTTCAACTGGGGCCTGTGGGATCTGTGTTATCGGAACCCTGAATCCAAAACGCAGGGCAGGCGGGACAAGGTGAACGGCAAAATCACACACAGCGTCGACGAGTACGTTGCGAATCTCGAAAAAATTGTCGTGGAGCTGAAAAAGACGGGCGCCCGCTTGATTTTTGCGACCACGACCCCGGTTCCGGAAGAAGAAGCAGGTCGCAAGGTGGGTGATGACAAAACCTACAACGCGGCGGCGATTTCCGTGATGAAGGAACACGGCATCGAGATCAATGATCTGCACGCGGTGATGGCGGGCAAAATGGAGAAATACGGAGTGAAGCCCGGTGATGTGCATTTCAAGCCGGAAGGGTCAGAGCTGCTGGGCAAAATGGTGGCAGCGGCCGTTTTGAAACAGCTCCCCCCGCCAAACCCCGGTAAGCCGAAGGACGGCGGCACGGTTCTCTTTGACGGCAAAGACTTTGATCACTGGCTGCTGGCAGAGGGTTCCTGGGAAATTGAAGAAGACGGCTCGATGGTTTGTCGAATGCAGGACGTCGAGGACAAAAAATCCGGAAAGAAAAAAGCCCGCCCGATGGGCGATATCTGGTCCAGGAAGGAGTACGGAGATTTTGAGCTGACCGTCTCCTACAAGTTGACCGAAGGGGCCAACAGCGGCGTATTCTACCGCTCGAATATGAACAACAAGGTGCAGGGCGGCTTTGAGATTCAACTGATGGACAATGTCGGGTTCCAGAAAACCCACGGGAAGAAAGATGCCCGGAAATTGAATGGCTCATTTTACGATTGCCTTGCCCCGAAGAGTGATCCGCAAAACCCGATCGGGGAATGGAATACGCTCACTTTGACCTGCAAGGGGCCGATGATCGCCTGTTCAATCAACGGAACCGAAACGTTTTCAGTAAACGTCGACGACTGGAATACGCCGGGCAAAAATCCCGATGGGACAACCAACAAGTTCAAAACCGCGATGAAAGACCTCCCGCGGAAAGGCCGGATTGGATTCCAGAATCACGGTCAGGTGGTCTGGTTCAAGGACGTGACGATTCGGGAATTGTAAAATTCCGAAAAATTCGATTTGATGTTTTGCGTGGGGAAATCCCTCGCTTCGAACGAACAGGGTTGGTTCGTTGAACAGACCCTGTTGGATCGATTTTGCCGGTTGTGAAGCGAAGGTTTTGGCCCACAGTGCGCCGGTCATGCCCAAAATGGAATCAACAGTCGCCTCCGCTCCGAACCCCGAAATCGATTTGGTTCTCGGGGCAGCCCACCCGGATCCGTTTGGATTTCTCGGAATGCATTGCGAAAAATCCGGCCTGGTTATTCGGGTTTTTAATCCCCGGGCGCAACAGGTTTACTTGAAACCGGATTCTGCGGAGGATCCCGGGCTGGAACTGGAATTGGTGCATCCGGATGGATTTTTTGAAGGACGGATTTCCGACCGTGCTGAAAAGTTTCCGTACCAGCTGAAGTGGGTGGACAAGAGCGGGAATGAACACGGTCCTGAGCGGGACGTCTTTGATTTTGGTCCCGTTCTCGGGGATCAGGATCTTCATTTTCTGGGGGAAGGATCGGACCGGGAATTGTGGAAAAAACTCGGAGGCAATCCGGCGACTATGAACGGGGTCGACGGGTTTTCATTTGCGGTTTGGGCACCGAACGCGAGGCGCGTGAGTATCGTGGGAGATTTCAATAACTGGGATGGAAGAATCCATCCCATGAGAAAAAGGCTGGAGGGAGGCATTTGGGAAATTTTCCTTCCGGGGATTGAGGCTGGAGCCCATTACAAATTTGAAATCGTCGGGGAGGACGGCAGCCTCTTTAAAAAAAGCGACCCGTTGGCCTTTTTCTCCCAGCATGGGACTTCCACGGCGAGCATCACGTGCCGACTCGATACCTACAATTGGCAGGATGAGGAGTGGATGAATCACCGGGCTGACGCCGACCTGTATCATGGTCCGGTTTCCATCTACGAAGTGCACCTCGGGTCTTGGAAACGCCGCGTGGAGGAGGGGAACCGTTTCCTGAGTTATCTCGAGTTTGCCGATGAACTGGTCGATTACGTCGTGGACATGGGTTTCACCCATATCGAATTGATGCCGGTTTCCGAGTTTCCATTCGATGGATCCTGGGGGTACCAGGTTTGCGGGTATTTCGCGCCGACCAGCCGTTTTGGAACCCCGGACGAATTCCGCGCCTTCGTCGATCGTTGCCATCGGAAGGGAATTGGAGTTCTGGTCGACTGGGTTCCCGCCCATTTTCCCAAAGATCCGCATGGTCTGGCCCGGTTTGACGGGACGGCCTTGTATGAACATGCCGACCCGAAGAAAGGCGAGCACATGGACTGGGGCACGCTGATTTTCAACTATGGGCGGAACGAAGTCCGGAATTTCCTCATTGCGAATGCGCTTTACTGGCTGGAGGAATTTCACATCGACGGTCTCCGGGTCGATGCAGTGGCATCCATGCTCTATCTCGATTATTCACGGGAACACGGGCAATGGATTCCGAACCAGTTCGGCGGGCGGGAAAATCTGGAAGCGATCGATTTCGTAAAAGAATTGAATTCCACCTGTTACGAGCGGCATCCGGGAATCATGATGATCGCCGAGGAATCCACCGCGTTCCCCGGCGTTTCGCGGCCAATCGATACGGGCGGTTTGGGTTTCGGATTCAAATGGAACATGGGTTGGATGAACGATTTCCTTGAGTTCATGTCGAAGGATCCGATTCATCGGCAGCACCATCACAACGAAGCCACGTTCTCGATGATCTATGCCTATCACGAGAACTACATGCTCGTCCTCAGTCACGATGAGGTTGTTCACGGAAAAGGCTCCCTGATCGGCAAGATGCCGGGTGACGAGTGGCAACAGCGGGCGAACCTGCGATTTTTCCTCGCCTGGATGTATTCTCACCCCGGAAAAAAGCTCCTGTTTCAGGGGGCGGAAATTGCCCAGGGCAAAGAATGGGATCACGGTGAAAGCCTCGACTGGCACCTGCTTGAAAATCCCGCTCATGCCGGGATCCAAACCCTCGTTCGGGATTTGAATCGATTGTATGCCGACGAGACGGCCCTCAATGAACTTGATCACGATCCGGCTGGATTTGAATGGATTGATCACCTCGACAGCGAAAACAGCCTCTTTTCCTTTGTCCGGAAAGGCCGGGGAGCTTCCGATTTGACTTTGGTGGTGGTGAACGCGACGCCCGTTCCCCGCCAGGAACACCGGGTCGGATTGACCGCTCCGGGCGTTTACCGCCAGATTTTCAATAGCGATGCGGAAGTTTACGGGGGTTCCAATATCGGAACAGGGGGCAGCCCGGTCTCATCGGAGCCCATCGGCTGGAATTCGCGCGAGCACTCGATTCAAATCCAGCTACCGCCGCTTGCGACCGTGTTTTACCGGCTCGAATCGTAAATGTGACATCAGATTTGAGAAAATTTTCGGGATTTTCTTGCCCCGCGAATTTAAAAATGTCATTGTAAATACGTCGATAGGACGCGTTTTCGCGCTCTGTTGACATGCAGTCATAGGCCGAAAGGCCAAATCATAATAATAAATACCTGACTAAAAATGAGAAAAGTACACCTGAAAAGAAAACAGGCGTTCACCCTGATTGAGCTGCTGGTTGTGATCACGATTATCGCGGTCCTGGCCAGCCTTGCGACCCCGGCTTACACCCGGATTCAGGAAAACGCCAAGATCTCGAAGGACGTGAACAACGTCCGTCAGATCATACTCGGCTGCCGGGCCTTCTCGGCGGACGAAGAGGGCGCATTCCCCTGGGGAATGGGCGATGATGAAGAAAGCGGTTCTGAAGATGGTTCAGCCAGTTCCTCGGTTGATGCCTTCAATGACCTGATTCCCGATTACATCGATTCCGAAGCCATTTTCTGGATTCGGACGAAAAATCCGGACAAGCAGAGCCCGCCGATTGAGAACGATGAACTGGAGTCCGAAGAGTGCACCTTCGCTTATTGCGCAGGTCAGTTTGACACTTCGTTCAGTCGTTCCCCGCTTGTCGCGGACGGTGAAATGGATGGACCCGGTACATACGGTGAATTCCACCCGTGGCTTCGTTCCAGGAAAGCCGTTGTTGGCTTTGTGGGTGGTCATGTCAAGCCGTTGAAACTCACCCAGTCGACCCCCGGGGCGACCGTGATGAGTGAAGACAAGCAAATCGAAGATATCTTCCAGGAGAAATCCCAGGAAGAAGGTGGCGAAAGCGGCGGTCTTCTTGACACCGAACAGAGCAACGTTCTTCTGCCCGAGTAAGATCTGATTCTTTGACGATCCAAAAATTCGAAAAACCCGGGGCGAGAGCTCCGGGTTTTTTCGTTTTCAATTAATCCACGACGCTCTCGAATTCTCCGTCGGAGAGAACGGTTCGGACGCGGTCACCGGCGGATACCGATTTACCGGAAGCCAATGGGTTTCCGGCTTTGTCGAACGTCATCGAAAATCCGCGAGACAACACCGCCTTCGGGTCGAGCAGATCCACCATTTCGCGGCGTGCTTCCAGGCGATCGGATAATTGGGTGAGAAGGCGGTCGGGAACTTGATTCAGATCGCCAATCAGGTGATCAAGATCTCGTTGAAACAAGTCGAGCCGGGATTCCGGTGACAGCCGCTCGATCTGCCGGCCGAGGTCGGATAAAAAGACCTCCTGCAGGTTGAGAAAATCTTTGCCAACAGCCGACAACTGCTCCTGGAGAAAATCCAGCGACTGCATCGCATTCTGGATGTGACCTTCCGGGCTCCGGGCTTCAAAGGCACGAAACGCGAATTCCAGCGACCGAGTGTATTGATCCATCTGGCCACTCACCTGGTTTTCCAACGTCCCCTGGAGATTTTCGAGACTTCTTAGGATTCCCGGTCCATCCGGCACCGCGAACTCCGCGGCGGCACTGGGAGTCGGCTCGCGCCGGTCCGCGACAAAATCGCAGATCGTGAAATCGATTTCGTGGCCCACCCCCGAAATGACCGGGATTGGGCAGTCCGCAACCGCCCGTGCGACAACCTCTTCATTGAAACTCCACAAATCCTCCAGGCTCCCGCCTCCGCGAGCTACGAGAAGGGTGTCAATCGTGGGGAGCGAATCAGGCCCACTCGAAATCCAGCGAATCGCCTCGGCGATTTCGACGGCGGCTCCTTCTCCCTGGACCTTCACCGGGCAAATGCAGGCCCGCACCCACGGGGCGCGCCTTTGGATGACATTGAGAATATCCCTCACCGCCGCACCGGTTGCAGATGTCACGACAGCAATAGTGCCCGGGAATCGCGGAATCGGTTTTTTCCGGTCCAGTTCAAACAAACCTTCCTCTTCCAGCTTCCGTTTCAGCGCTTCAAATTTCGTCTGCAGGGCACCAAATCCTTTCGGCTGCACCCATTGAGCGACGAGCTGATATTGTCCCCGGCTTTCATAAACCGACACGTCTCCGAAAACCTGGATCTGCTGACCGTCTGCTATTTCAACCGTGTTGAACCGGGCTTGTCCGCGAAACAGAACGCAGGCCAATTGCGCCCCGGCATCTTTCAACGTGAAATATTGATGGCCCGAAGCGGGCTTGCGCAAATTACTCACCTCGCCCTCGATCCACAGCCCGCTGAAACGCCCTTCGAGAGATTCCCGAATTTCGCGGGTGAGCTGCGTCACCGTCAGCACATTTTGATCCGTCGTCTGTTCTTGTTGCGGCATTTGTCTGGATTTCACTCCCGCATTTTTAAAATCGAATCCGCCATATTTTCTGCGCGGTAGAGCGATGTGCCGGCGACCATGACGTTCGCTCCGTGTTCCGCCGCGATGGCCACGGTTTCCGTGTCAATGCCGCCGTCCACCTCAATGTGATAGCCGAGTCCGCGTTCTTCTCGAAGCCGTTTTCCTTCTGCCACTTTTGGCATCGTTTCGGTCTCCATGAAAGCCTGCCCCCCAAAGCCGGGACGCACGGTCATCACCAGGAGAAGGTCAATCTGGTCAAGGAAAGGAACCACGTCTCCAAAATCGGTATCCGGATTGATGGCGAGTCCGCGCCCGCAGCCTGCTTTGCCGATTTTTTCCAGGGTATCCGGAATATCGTGATCTGCCTCCACGTGAACGGTGATCCGGTCCGCACCGGATTTTACAAAAGCCTCCCAGTACAAATCCGGACGCTCGATCATGAGATGAACGTCGAGAGTCAAATCCGAGCAGGATCGAACGGCGCTGACATACTGAGGCCCGAACGAGATGTTCGGCACAAAATGGCCATCCATCACATCGAGATGATGCCAGTCCGCTCCGGCAAATTCAGCCCGTTCCACTTCTTCCCGAACCCGGGACCAGTCCGCAGCGAGGATTGAGGGCGCGATAATTCGCTGGTTGCAGTCGGTCATTTGCCGCCATTATCGTCCGCCTTCTCTCCGCCGCAAAAGGTTATGACTGAGAATCCTGAATTTGAACCCGTGATCGATTTACACAGCGATCAATTTCTGATGAGCCAGGCACTCCGGCAGGCTCAGAATGCCTATCTGGCGGAAGAAGTTCCGATTGGTGCAGTGATCGTGCGGGATGGCAGCATCATCGCCCGCGCCTTCAACCAGGTTGAAACGTTGAAAGACGCCACGGCCCACGCCGAGATGCTGTCGCTGACGCAAGCCCAGGAAGCCGTCGGTGACTGGCGGCTCACAGATTGCGATCTCTACGTGACGAAAGAACCCTGTCCCATGTGTGCCGGCGCGATCCTGCATTGCCGGATCAGGCGCGTGATTTTCGGATGTGGTGATGAAAAAGGCGGTGCGGCCGGGGGCTTCATCAACTTGCTGGAACAGCCAACCCTGAATCACAGCTCGCTCATCACCGCCGGTGTCCTCGAGGAGGAATGTAAAACGATCCTCAAACATTTCTTTGCCGAAGCCCGAGCGAAGCAGAAAGGGGTTTCCGGCGAAAATTGAAAAACGAATGAACAGGGTTGGTTCGGCAAACGAACCCTGTTGGATCGGAAAAACGAAAAAACGATGTTCTTTACCAGTCTCGCCAACCCCGATGAAATCGGGTCACATTCCTATTTGTTCGAACTGGGCGGAACGCGAGTCATTCTCGACGCCGGGATTCATCCAAAAAAGGCAGGATACACCACGCTGCCGGCTTTCGATTTGATCGAGCAGGACAGTGTCGACGGAATCATCATTTCGCATGCCCACCTCGATCACCTGGGATCTCTGCCGGTTTTGTTCCGGAATCAGCGCCATGCGGCGGTGGTGATGACCGAACCCACGGCGGAGTTGGGAAAAGCGCTGCTCCACAATTCGGTGAACGTGATGAAGGCGCAAAAAGCTGAACTCGGCGTGATTGAATATCCGTTTTTCTCCCACCGTGAGCTGGATGAAATGTACAAGTTCTGGCTGACGCGCAGGCCGGGGCAGCAGTTTCGGATCGAAAATGAGCACGACACAGCCTCGGAATCCGTGGTGTGTGAAATGTTTTTCGCGGGCCATGTCCTCGGTGCCGTCGGTGTGCAGATGAAATGCCGGGACCGGACGATTTTTTACACCGGCGACGTCCATTTCGAGGATCAGACCTTGAGCCGCGGCGCGGATTTTCCGGAATCGGGAATCGACACATTGATCATCGAGACCACGCGGGGCGATCATGCACGGGATCCGGATTACACCCGTGAAGCGGAGCGGAATCGAATGGGAGAAGCTGCGGCGGCCGCCTTGAATCGTGGAGGATCGGTTTTGATCCCGGTATTCGCTCTCGGAAAAACGCAGGAGGTGGTGTTGATGCTGCACGAATTGATGCAGGCGGGGATTTTGCCGGGCGACACCCCGATTCATATCGGCGGGCTGAGCACAAAAATGACGCACCTCGTGGACAAGCTGGTCGGAAGATGGCCCCGGGGGCATGAAGAAATTGAGCTGCTGGCCGATTTGCCAAACTTGCGGCTGCTGGAAAAAGGGTCAGTCGAGTTAAATTGTCAGCCGGGCCGGATTTACTGCTATTCCAGCGGAATGATGACCGAGCACACCGTTTCGCACCGTTTCGCTCCAAAAATCCTTTCGGACGAACGAAACGCGCTGCTGTTTGTTGGCTATGCCGATCCGGATTCCCCTGCGGGTCGGATTCAAAGCGGAAATTCTGAGTTTCCGGTCCGCTGTCCGGTGGAGCGATTCGATTTTTCCGGGCACGCCCCGAGAGATCAGCTGCTCGATTACATCCGCCGCGTCAATCCGAAGCGGGTGATTCTCGTGCATGGGGACGCCCCGGCGCGCGCCTGGTTTGCCGACCAGTTGGCGGATTCAGAGATGGAAGTGATGATTCCGGAAACCGGAAAGAAAATCAATCTCGATTGATTAATCGGGGCAATTTTTTTTTCACACTCCGGCCAACATCGTTTCCGCCAACGCGAGGGTCTGTTCATTTTTCCCGCCCAGCATTCGGGCCAGTTCAGCCAGCCGCTTTTTGCCTTTCACCTGCTCCAAGCCGGAACTGGTGGAGTCGCCTTCGAATTCTTTCGTGACCAGGTAGTGCCGATGGGCGAGGGAGGCGACCTGCGGCATGTGGGTGATCGCCACGACCTGGTGCTGTTCCCCGAGCGCGGCCATTTTTCGACCGACGGCTCCGGCGATTTCGCCGCCGACATTCGCGTCGATCTCATCGAAAACCATGAGCGGAATCTGATCCTGATCCGCCAGCGCGCTTTTTACAGCGAGCATGACTCGCGACATTTCCCCGCTGGAAGCGATGATACGCAGCGGCTTGAGAGGCTCGCCCGGGTTCGGGCCGAACATGAATTCCGTGGCCTCGAATCCGCGAAAACCGGGCTCGGCCAGCTCGAACAATTCGATTTCGAAAACGGATTGCTTGAAGCCGAGGTCTTTGAGGTGACCGGCGATGTCTTTGGCCAGTTTCGGGGCGGCCGCCCGCCGCTTTTTGGTGAGTTTCGCTCCGGAGGTATCAACTTTTTTGCGGGCTTTCTCGATTTCCGCGACCAATTTTTCCAGTTCCTCTTCACGGGAACCGACTTCGCTGAGCCGTTTGTTGGCCCGTTCGCCATAAGTGATGACGTCCTCGATCGTCTGGCCGTATTTTCGCTTCAGCCCCTCGATCTGGTCGATCCGTGTCTCCATTTCGACGACTTCAGTCGGGTCGAATTCCAGTTCGCCGGTATAATCCAGGAGCGCGGATTCCAATTCCTCGATTTCCACCCGGGCGGACTCAAAGCCACTCGTCATCGATTCAATCTTCGGATCGATTTTCTCCAAATCCCGCAGGGCCCGCTGCGCCTCCGTCATGGCACTTCCGGCTTCGGCGAGCTTTCCGGTAGCTTCATCTGCGTATTCCGAAAGTTTCGCGCTGTTGGAAACGAGTTGATACCGCTTTTCCAAATCAGCTATGAGCGCGACATCGAGGTCTGCGTTTTCGATTTCCTCGGCCTGGTATCGGAGCAACTCGATTTCCTGATCGGTCGCCTGCCGGAGATTCCGGAATTCCTCCAAATCATCGTTCGTTTTTTGCCAGACGCGATAGGCTTCGGCATAGGCGTCTCGTTCGGCCCGGGCTTTTGCGTAGGCATCCAACATGGAGAGCTGACGCTCGGGCGAGAGGAGGGACTGGTGCTCGTGGGGCCCATGCAGATCGACAAGAAAACCACCGAGGGACTTCAACGCGGCGAGCGTGCAGGGCGAACAATTGACGAACTGCTTGTTACCGCTGGCGCCGCCGAAAACACGCTTCACAACGAGGGCGTTGCCTTCACACGGATCGAGGCCGCTTTCCTCCAGCATTTGGTTCACAACTGGAAGGTTGCTGGAAAGTTCAAAGACGGCTTCGACCGTACAGTTTGACTTTCCGGTCCGAATCAAATCGTGGTTGGCTCGTTCGCCGAGAATCAGCTTCAAAGCGCCCACGATCATCGATTTCCCGGCCCCGGTTCCACCGGTCACGCCGATCAGTCCGGGTCCGAGTTCCCAGGTCAAATCATCGACCAGGGCAAGGTTCTTGATTTTCAATACGGAGAGCATGATTTCTGAATGTTGGGATTAATGAAAGGTAGAAGTATTGTTCAAAATTGCAACAGTTCAAATTTACATTTTACTGGAGAAAATTTTGCGGGTTGGAGCATCGCGGGTAGGATGAAAAAAATTCGATGTCGAACTCGTTTGAAATCACCTTTCTCGGCACCGGTACCTCGATCGGAGTGCCGGTGATCGGCTGCGAATGTGCGGTCTGCACGTCAGATGATCCGAAAAATCAACGACTGCGGTCGTCGATTTACGTTCAAACACCGGAGATCAAACTGGTCGTCGATACGGGACCGGATTTTCGGCAGCAATGCCTGCGGGAAAATATTGCGGAGCTCGACGCAGCCGTTTTTACCCACGAGCACAGCGATCACATCATGGGATTCGATGATTTGCGGCGATTTACCGTGCGCGACCATGAAAGCGTCGAGATTTTCGCGCTTCCTGAAACGATGAGACGCCTCGAGGTGGCCTTCGATTATGTCTTCAACGGGGAAAATCGATACATCGGCTACCTGAAACCGATTCCGCACGAAATTTCCGGGCGTTTCGAAATCGGCGATCTGGAAATCACGCCGTTGCCGGTGACGCACGGGAAAGTCGAAACCATCGGACTGCTTTTCTCTCAGAAAGAAGAAGCCAGGCTGGCGTACATACCTGACGCCAAAAAGCTGGCTCCGGAATCGGTCGAGCAGATTCAAGGTGCGCCGGTTTTGATTCTGGATGCGCTTCAGCCAAACGAACATCCGACGCACCTTTCGATTCCCGAATCGGTGGAGATTGCCCGCGCGAGCTGTGCCGGGCAGACCTGGTTCACCCATTTTTCCTGTCGGGCCGATTACCGGGTGATCGAACCGGATTTGCCGGAGGGAATCCGGATGGCGTGGGACGGCCTGAAGATCCGCTTGTAGCAGGAAACGAACGAACAGGGTTGGATTGGCGAACGTACCCTGTTGGATCGGGCTGGATCACTTTTTCTTTCCGACTGCGGTTTGGAACTTGATGATCGCACTGGCCATCGAGGCAGCGAGCTGTTGGCGGTAAGCCGCATCGTCGATCTTGGTCCCTTCGGTCGGATTGGTGATGAAACCGCCCTCGAAGAGAATCGCGGGCTTGTTGATGCCGCGCAGCACATTGAAACGGGCCCGCTTGATGCCGCGGTCGATCGTTTTTAGCTCGTGAATCACGTGGGCATGAACGGAGGTCGCCAGCGCGATGTTTTCCGCGTCCCGGCGGTGACCGGTCAGCAGGGTGGACGAGGCGTTTCCACCGTTCGTCGAAGCGGTGCCCTGCGGAGCAAGGGAATAGGTCTCAATTCCGCTGGCACTCGTGTTTCCGGAGGAGTTGAAGTGAATGCTCACAAAAATCGCGTTCTTCTGCTTGTTCGCAAAAGCGACCCGCTGGCTAAGCGTCAGGAATTTATCCGTCCGCCGGGTCATCTCGGTTTTGAAGCCCAGTTTTTTCAGCTCCGCTTCCAGGCGAATGGACAAATCGAGAGCGTAGTCCTTTTCGTAACCTTTGACCCCTTTTGCGCCGGAATCGTGGGCTCCGTGACCGGCGTCGATTACCACGGTATCGAAAATAATCGGTTTTCGGATGTAGCTGGGCCGCAAAACCGGATCAACGAGCTTGGCCAGATCGATCGTGGAAATCATCGCTTTGCCGCCTTTTTCGGCAATGGGGAAGCTCAGATTGAACTTGATGTTATTGATGTAGATCGCCTGGGAACCGACTTTCCAGCGCATGATCAGGCTGGGATGGCGGAACAGGCGGTCGTTTCCGTCCCGTGCGAATCGTTCGAATTTGTAGAACGAATTGACGTTTTCGTCGGTGACATAATCCCGACCGTTCACCTTCTGAATTTTCCACTGACCAAAAGCGTCTTCCGCAGCCAGGAACAGAAGGACTGCGGCACCGAAAACAGCGGAAGAAATCCGAAAAAATTGGGAAGTATTGCGAGGGCGGAGTACCATCGGGGCGAAATACGGATTGCATTCAGATAACGAGAAAAATCCGATTTCTCAAGCCTTCATCCGTGTTCTTCCCCAATCGGGCTAACCAAGCGGGCAAATTCGGGCGATTTAGACCGGAAACCGAATTTCGCCCGGCTGGGGTTTCCAGTTTACAACACCCCCCTTCAAACAAATAGTTTCGCCCCGATTTCAGGACAAAGACAAATGGCCGAAGAACTTTCCAGCAACTATCAGCCCAACGAAGTGGAAGCCGCGTGGTATCAGCGCTGGCTCGACGCGGGTTGTTTTCACGCCGATGAACATTCGGATCGCGAGGCATATTCGATCGTCATCCCGCCGCCGAATGTGACGGGGATTCTCCACCTCGGTCATGTGTTGAACAACACGATTCAGGATATCCTTGCCCGACGCGCGCGGATGGAGGGAAAGGAAGTGCTGTGGCTGCCGGGGACGGATCACGCGGGCATCGCGACACAGTCGAAGGTGGAACAGAAACTCCGAAAGGAAGACAAGCTGACGCGCCATGACCTGGGCCGCGAGAAATTCCTGGAGCAGGTCTGGGAGTGGAAGGAAAAGCACGGTGGCATCATCATCAACCAGCTGAAACGCCTCGGCTGTTCCTGCGACTGGGAGCGGGAGCGTTTCACAATGGATCCGGAATACTCGAAATGGATCTCGAAGATTTTTGTCGATCTTTTCAATGAAGGTCTCCTCTACCGCGGCAAGCGGATGGTGAACTGGTGCCCGAAATCGCTCACGGCGTTGAGCGATGAGGAGGTGATCATGAAACCGCAGAAATCGAAGCTCTACACGATGCGCTATCGCATCGCGGGCGAAAAAGACCGCTGGGTGGAAATTGCGACGACGCGCCCGGAAACGCTGATGGGCGACACGGGCGTGGCGGTGCACCCGGATGACAAGCGCTACAAGGATCTGGTTGGAAAAACGGTGATCCGCCCGTTTCCCGAAGCGGAAATTCCGGTCGTGGCGAGCGATCACATCGATCCGGAATTCGGAACGGGTGTCCTGAAAGTCACGCCGGCGCACGACAAGGCCGACTTCGACATTGGCGTGAAAAACGGGCTCGAAATCATCGATGTTTTCACCCCGGACGGAAAAGTGAACGGGCACGGCGGCCCGGATTTGGAGGGCCTGGATCGATTCGAGGCGCGCAGGAAAGCTGCGGAAAAGCTCGAGGAAATGGGACAGCTCGTGAAGGAAGAGGATTACGAAAACAACGTCGGATTTTCCGAGCGGGCCGATGTGCCGATTGAGCCGCGCATTTCGATGCAGTGGTTTCTGAAATACCCCTGCAAAGATGAAGCGGCCGAGGCCGTCGCCGGCGGCGATATTCAGTTTCGCCCGGAACGCTGGAAAAAAACCTTCGCTCACTGGATGGAAAATATTCAGGACTGGTGCGTGAGCCGTCAGCTGTGGTGGGGTCACCAGATTCCGGTTTGGTATAAAAAGGATAAATCCGAAGAACTGCAGAACCGCGAATCGCTTGATGCGGAGTCGGCCGGCGCGGATTTGCACGTCGGCGTTGACCCGCCGGAGGACGCAGAAAACTGGGAACGCGATCCCGATGTACTCGACACATGGTTTTCCAGCTGGCTGTGGCCGTTCGCGACGATGTCAGATTGCGATGCGGATGAAAAATCCGACACGCTGAAGAAATTTTACCCGACGACCGATCTCGTAACCGGTCCTGACATCCTCTTTTTCTGGGTCGCCCGGATGATCATGGCCGGCTATCGCTGGGAAGGTCAGCTGCCGTTCAAAAACGTATTTTTCACCTCGATTATTCGTGACAAGCAGGGGCGGAAATTATCCAAATCGCTCGGCAATTCACCCGACCCGCTCCACGTGATGGATTCGCTGGGAGCCGATGCGATGCGATTTTCCGTGATGCGCGCTGCGCCGCTCGGGAACGACGTGCGCTTCATCGTGGACAAGGATAAGGACGGAAATGAATCCTATCCGCAGGTCGAGGAAGGCCGGAATTTCGCGACGAAAATCTGGAACGCGGTTCGCTTTCGCCAGATGCAGGGCGAAGCCGATGCCCAGCCGGGCAAGCCGGCGATTTACGCGATCGATATCCTGAAAAAACTTGATTCGCTCGAGAAAAACGTGGCGAACGCCTACGAAGATTACCGCTTCAATGAAATCGCGTCGCTGCTTTACGAATTCTGGTGGAATCAGTATTGCGACTGGTTTTTGGAAGCGGCGAAGCAGGATTTTGCCGAAGACGCCGACCCCGCCGCGAAAGCCGCCACGCTCGCGTCGATGGATCGGGTGTTGCGCCGGTTCGTGATTTTGTTGCATCCGTTCATGCCGCATCTCACCGAGGAATTGTGGGAAAAATGCGCGCTACGTGAAGAAGACGGAGCGGAATTCCTAATGCTGACCCGGCTGCCGTCCGATTCCGTTCTTGATGGAATTGAATCCGACAAGATCGGCGGAGCCGTGAAAGCCGTTTCCGACATTTACGAAGCGGTCGGCCGCGCGAGAAATCTGAAAGCGGAATACAATTTGGCCGCGAATCGAAACGTGAAGTTCATCCTCGACCCGGAGGATACCGATTTTTCCGAGGGCCCCGTTTTTTGTCGGCTCGCCGGGGCGAAAGAATTGGAACTCCAGCCCGGGTTCGAAGCCGAATCCGGCGTGCCGGTTGCGCTCACGCCGATCGGAAAAATTTACATGCCGCTTGAGGGCCTGATCGACAAAGACGCGGAGAAAAATCGTCTCACGAAGGAAATGGAGAAAGCGGAGGCCGAGTTGAAAAAGGTCAACGCCAAGCTTTCCAACGAAAATTTCGTGAGCCGCGCGCCGGAAGAAGTTGTCCAGGAAAACAAGGATCGCCAGTCCGAGTGGAAAGCGAAAGTCGAGGAACTCCAGCAGATGATCGACAACCTGGGTTGACGAAAAACGAACGAACAGGGTTGGTTTGACGAACGGACCCTGTTGGTTCGTATCCGCGAGCACCAAAAGGTCAGGGATTTAAAACCGCCTGGATGCGGTGTCCGTCGCGCGACAGGACCATGACGGAAGGCTGGTTTCGGGGCAGCGTGCCCAGCAAATCGTAAAACACTTCGACCGAGGTTACAGGATCGCGATTGATCATGTGAATCAAGTCACCGGGGGCAAAGCGTTTGGCAGCCTGGGAGCCCGGCTTGACATCCGAAATGAAAATGCCGGGCGATTTCGGGTGCAATCCCATAGCGGTGCGTTGCTGCGGGGCGAGGTTTTTCACGGTAATCCCGAGTTCGTCGGCAATGGCCTGACCGTTTTCCGTGATGTCGGAACGCAAAGTGAGGGAACCGCGGTCGGGCCTTTCGGCGATATCGGCAGCCATTTGTTTCAATTTGCCCTGCCGCAAAACGGTGATGGCAACGCGGTCGCCGGTTTTCTTGCGGCGGATGCGGCTGAGTGTTTCGTCGGCGGTATTGGCGTCCCGCCCGTCGAATTTCAGGATGATATCTCCGGGCAACAAGCCGGCTTTGGCGGCCGGTGAGCCCTTTGTGACCTCCCGAACCAGAGCACCGCGAGTGCTGCGCAAACCAAGCCCTAGGGCAAGGCGTGGAGACAAATCCGTCAATTGAAGCCCGAGATATCCCCGGATCAGCGGTTTTTTCAGAACGATGGCGTTGAAAACGTCGCGCGCTTCATTCGAGGGAATGGCAAGACCGATACCTTGCCAGACCTGAACATTCCGCTGGCCCGTAAAAATCGCGACATTCACCCCGATCACTTCGCCGCGGACGTTGATGAGCGGACCGCCGGAGTTTCCGGGGTTGATGACGGCATCCACCTGGAAATACTCGTTGTCGTCGTCCGACAGCCGCCGCTGCTTCGCGCTGATAATTCCTTTCGTGATCGTCTCGGAAAGCCCGAACGGATTTCCGATTGCGAGGACGGTTTCGCCGGTTCGAACCTCATCCGAGTCGCCGAATTTCAGGACGGGAAACTTTGGAAGAGGCGTTTCGTCGTTGATGGGCTGCATTTTCAATACGGCAATGTCCACTGATGCATCGCTCCCCACCCATTCTGCCCGGTAAATTCCCCCTCCGTGGGTGGTGACTTCGATTTCGTCCACCCCGGCCACGACGTGATGATTGGTGAGAATGTGTCCTTCCTCCGAAACGATCAGGCCGGATCCGAGGCCCGGTGTTTTCTGGTCGCTGCGGCGGTAGCCGAAAAACCCGAACGGATCGACCGGAACGAGGCGTTCGGTCGTGGTGGTCGTGTTGATGGAAACAACCCCCGGAACGACTGAATCGGCGAGATCCGAGAGGGCGGTATTGACGCGCTCGAGGAGTTGCAGGTCAGCCAGATCGACCGGAGGAAGAGGCTTGGCGACCGGCTTGGTGTCCGCCTGGCCGAGCAGATTATTCCGGGTCTCGGGATCAACGACTGCCGGAGGAACCGGGGTTCCTTTCAAGAGATCGAACAGGTCGTAGCGATCGGGCGGGAAAACTTTCAGAATGAACTGATAAGCGAAGGCCGCAGCCGTGAGCGACGTCACCAGGATAAGGCTGTTGGATAGCAACCGGAGCATGTTTGGGTGGGTGAGAAAAATTCCGGGAAATCCCGATTACTCTTCCGCGGCGACTTTGTCGAAGGTCGGGAATGACTCCGCGATTTTCCGATCCTCTTCGGAAAGCGTCTTCATTGCCACGGTCCAGCGTTCGCCGTTCACACCTTGCAGCGTTATCAGGTCGGGATCTCGTCTCAAAAATTTCGCAAAGATTGTGATGCCTTTTTCACCGCCGGACCATTCCCGATAGCCGACTTCTGCGAGCTTTTTCTTTCGGGATTCAATCTTTTGCAGAATGGGGATGATTTGGGCTTTCATCCGCTGGAAATAATCCACCGGTCGACCGGTCCGGTAGCCCGTGACGTGCGTTTCAACCTCTCCTTCAGGGTTGAAAATCAGGACGTTGGGGTAGCCTTTGATCTTGAATTTCTTTTTCACATTGCGCATGGAATCCGGCGCGTCCGTGATGTTGCGGGGATAATTCAGGTAGCAGATCACGAGTTTTTCCTTCACGTATTCATTGAAGGATTTGGTGGCGAAAACCTCTTCGCTCAGGCGCAGAGCTTGCGTATTCCAGTCCGCTGTAAACAAGAGCAGCAGGGGTTTCTGCTCCCGCTGAGCCCGCAAAAAGGCATACCGCGGATTGATTTCCCACCAGGCACTCTCGGGATCATCCGGATAGACCGGAACCCGCTCCGGTCGCGGCATTTCGACAATTCCGGAGCGTATTTTTGAATCGGAGACCGTCGGACCGGTCATTTTCCGGTCGCCTTTCTGATTGTTCACCCCCGGAACGATTGGGGCCTTTTGATTTTGCTGTGGCGGCAAGAGAGGGCGTTCGCCGGGCGACGGGAGCCCTGCAGCCGGAGGCGGGGCCGGTGATTCCTGGGCGATGCCGGCAAGAGCCGGAATCAGGCTGAAAACGCAAAAAACAGCTGTGTGGTTTCGTTTCAAAGGCGGTCCGAAGTGTAATCCGATCCAGACCGTGGGAAAAGTGATTTTCGAACCAACAGGGTTGGTTTGGAGAACAGACCCTGTTGGTTCGTTTTCGCCCGTCGCGAAAGGTTGACAGGGTTTCCGTGCCGATTTAAAAAAGTCGGCCTTTTCCTCTCAGACCTACCACGAAACGCGTTGCCCGAGTCCAACCCACAGCCTGCTGAATCGTCTTCTCATCGCGAAACCGGCTATCGCCTCCTGGTTTTTGCGCTGTTGATGGTGACTTGGATCATTTTTTCCGGCTTGCTGGACGGATTTCACCTGGCGCTCGGGGTTCTGTCGTGCGGTTTCGTGGCCTGGATTTCCGGTGACCTGTTTTTCGCCGACCGGGCAAGTTCAATCCGGTCCCGGTTGGGCCAGGCCTGTCGGATGATTGGTTACAGTTTCTGGCTGCTCTGGCAGATTGTTCTGGCCAACCTGCACTTGCTGAAACTGGCGTTCTCCGGCCCGGGATCGCTCCAACCGCAAATTGTCAGGATCAAAATCGGGTTGAAGTCGGATTTCGAAAAATTCCTGCTGGCCAATTCCATCACGCTGACACCCGGGACCATCACCATGAAAATCCGGGGCGATGAATTTTTCATCCATGCCATCAGTGAAGTGGCGGTCAAGGGTCTCGACGGTGAAATGGAACGGCGGATTGCCGCCATTTTTCACTCCGAAACGAAGAAGATAGGAGGCGAATCGAGTAATGGCTGAGTTTTTCGTCAGCCAGTTCTCGATTTGGGTGGGGGTGGCGCTTTTCGTGCTGATGATCCCCGCACTGTGGCGGGTATGGGAAGGACCGACTGCGATCGACCGGATTGTCGGGGTGAATATTATCGGAACAAAAACCGCTGTGCTCTTGATCGTGATCGGCACCGTTTTCGGAGGGATGCACAAGGATTCGGGTGGGGTGGAGATGTTCGTCGATTTCGCCCTGG
>JABDJT010000592.1 GCA_013003335.1 Verrucomicrobiales bacterium
CGACCGTTGTGCTCGTAATCGGAATCCCCACATGAAGAATGCCCCGCTCGTCCTTCTTGATCTCCTCGACGTGGTCCGTGTCATATACGCACACACCGCCGTCCTTCAACGATTCCAGGTGATTGTCGTAACTGTGCTGATAAAACGCGAAAAGGAAATCCGCGTCATCCCCCGGAGACAAGACCTCACCCGATCCGAGATGAACCTGGAAAATCGAAGGGCCGCCCGAAATCGTCGACGGGATTGTCATGTAGGTCATGACCTCCCGGGCACTGCGGCCGGCAAGCTTTGCCAGGAATGCCCCGATCGACTGAATGCCGTCCTGGGAATCTCCGGCAAATCGGATCACCGCGTTTTGAAGGTCACCGGAAGAGGAAATATCGGCGGGAACTGCACCGGATTGGGAATCATCCGCAGTTTCAGGAGAAGCCGGAGTGGCTGATGCGCTCATTAGACAGGAATCTGGAAAAAAAGTTGTCGAATATTCTACACTGAAATGAAGGGATCAAGGCACTTTTGTGAGGATTTTTTTACGGAAAAGAAGTCACGAAAACCATACCGGTATTGCCGGAATTGTGGTAGCCGATTCCGGTTCCAAAATTGATTGCAAAAAATCCCTGTTTTTTCTACGCTCTTGAGCGTTTCCGGGAGGTAACCAATTCAATGGGAAACAACGACGTTCAGATTCTGGTGGTAGATGACCACTCAATCGTTCGGGAAGGGATTGCCTTTCTGCTGCGACCGGAGGAGGGCCTCCACGTCTGCGGACTTGCCGCAAATTCCGCAGAGGCAATGGAGGCCATTGAGACTTACCAGCCTCAATTGGTCGTGACCGACTTGTCCCTGCCGGACAAAAACGGCCTCGAATTGATTCGCGACGCTCTTGCCCTCTATCCCGACCTGCAGTTTCTCGTCATCTCCATGCACGACGAAGCGCTGTATGCCGAACGGGTCCTCCGGGCCGGCGGAAAGGGTTATATCATGAAAGAGGCGGCCTCGGAAGAACTGGTCGACGCCATCCGGCAGGTGATTTCCGGCGAAATCTACATCAGTCGGCAAATCGCCTCGCTGCTTCTCCGGCGGCTTTCCCGAAACCAGAACCCGAAGGACGGGAAAAAGAATTCCGTGCTTCGCGCCCTCAGCGACCGGGAAATCCAGGTATTTGAACTGATCGGCCGGGCCCTGAGCAACCAGGCCATCGCCAAGCGTCTCAATATCAGCATTCGGACCGTCGATGCTCACAAATCCCACATCAAGGAAAAGCTCGATTTACCGGACAACAACGCCCTCCTGCGCTTCGCCGTGAAATGGCTTGATCTCGAACAGGCTCCCCTGAAATGAGCGAGACCCGCTTCAAATGAATGAAGCGGGCCGCTCTGCAGCACTTAGGGGGGAGAACAATGGAGGAACCGTGCTGCGCCATATCCTCCCAGAATTTGGAGAGTTGGAAATACGCAGCTTCTCTGCCTGGACCGTACGGGATTCCTCTATTTAACCATCTTCCCCTTCTTCGGGAATATTGACTACAACCGTGACTCCGGATCCGGACGACTGAAACTCCACCTCCCCCTGAAGATACTCTACCCGCTCTCCGATCCCCCGCAAACCAAAGTGATCCCGCTTCCTCCGGGCCTCTTCCAGGTCGAATCCGCACCCGTCATCCGCCACCATCAGTGTCAACCCGGAACTCGGATCATGAGACAGCGACATCTCCACCCGGCTGGCTCCTGCGTGCCGCAGCACGTTCGTCAACAATTCCTGCACGATCCGGTAAATCGCAACGTCCCTCTCGGAATCCGGTCTGAACTCCTCCGACATTCGGGCTGAAAACTCACATTGGATCCCGTTGTGCGCTTTCAACTGGTGGGCCTGCCATTCCAGTGCCTGGACGATGTCCAGTTCATCCAGCATCGCCGGGCGCAATTCCGTGCAAATCCGCCGGACATCCGGGAGCGTCTGATCGATAATTCCCGTCATCCTCTCAGCATACTCAATCAAGTCCGAGTTCGATTCTGCCAACCGGCGCTGCAGATCGCGCGAATGAATCCGCAAACCGGACAGCGCTCCGCCCAACTGGTCGTGCAGTTCCCGCGAAATGCGGGTTCGCTCCCGTTCCTCCGCCCTCAGCGCATCTTCCCGAAGTTCCTGCATATCCTCCGCCCGCCGGCGGCGATCCAGCGCATTCGCGAATACCTGGCCGACTGTTCTCAGGTCGTCCACGATCGTCCGCGGCAGGGACATCCTCGCGTCTCCGAGCGTGCAAAAATTGACGTCCCCGATCACACGACCCTCCACCATCATCGGAATAATCGCGACGCTGCCCCAACCGATTTGCCTGGCCAGCGACAGCTCACGGACAGCTTTCGCCGGCAAATTTTTGTCGAAATCCTCAACCACGATCGGACTGCCACCGAAATACAGGCCCATCACCCAGCGGAATTTGCTCGGTCGCACCTCGTGAAGTTCCTCCGGGATTGACGGCACATCCTTGCCTTTCCACTGGTATGCGAGGCGCACCAGGAAGTCTTTCGAATCCGGATCCTTCTCCCGATCCGCCAGGAAAATATTGGATCTTTGAGCCCCGAGGATTTTGGCAGTCCGTTCCAGAGCTTTCGGAATCTCCTCTTCAATTCGTGAGGGCTCGAGATTGATGAATTGCGTCGAAATCTCGGAAACGACAGCGGAAAACTTCCGCAGCGTTGCCAGTTCCCGGTTGGCCTTTTCCACCTGGCGGGTGCGTTTCTTCACCTTCTTTTCCAATTCACTCCGCCGTTGGATGAATTGCCGAAGCTGAGCAATGGCGATCAACAGCATCAACCCCGACACAACCCACAACAGCCCCTTCACCGGATCCGGCTCAACGTCGGAATCCGCCTGCAAAATCAGGAATGAAATTTCGATCGGCCCCGTCATTGAAAAGCTGGGCATTGTAACACGAGTTTGATTGGGATCGGAGCGGTTTTGCGCTAGAAATCGGGCTGTCTCATCATGCCTTCTACCTTCCAGATCCTGCGCGAATTCCTCCTCCTCGGCCTCACCGCCTTCGGAGGTCCGACCGCTCACATCGGCTTTTTCCGCGATCGTTTTGTCGGGAAACTCCAATGGATCACCGACGACGAATTCGCCGACATTCTCGCCCTCTGCCAGTTCCTGCCCGGTCCCGCCAGCAGCCAGATGGGCTTCGCGATCGGCTGGAAAAAAGGCGGCTGGCCCGGCGCCCTGGCTGCGTGGACCGGTTTTACCCTGCCCTCCGCGCTGCTCATGACCCTGTTCGGTCTCGGCATCGCCAAATTTGCCTCCCCGGAAGGCTCCGGTTGGTTGTTCGGCCTCCAGATCGCCGTCGTCGCCGTTATTTTCAAAGCGATTATTCAGATGGCGAAATCCCTGTGCCCGGACCGGACACGCACACTCATCGCCCTTGCCTCCGCCGCGTTCCTCCTGTGGGATGGTCTGCCTTTCTCCCAAATTCTCGTCATCCTCGCCGGCGCCATCCTCGGATTAGCGGTGATTCGAACGGACAGGGTTGGTTCAACGAACCAACAGGGTTCGATCGAAACGCCGGAACGAACCCAAAGGGTTGATTCGGAGAACAGACAGGGTTGGTTCGTCGGCGCGACCTGCCTGGTTCTGTTTTTCCTGCTCCTGTTCGGGCTGCCGTTTTTTGCAAAGGAAACGGGGCCTCTAACCCTGTTTTCGTCCTTTTACCAAAGCGGAGCGCTGGTTTTCGGCGGGGGACACGTCGTCCTGCCGCTGCTTTCGGATGAAGTCGTCTCTACCGGCTGGCTGACCGATTCGGAGTTCATGGCCGGATACGGAGCCGCCCAGGCCCTGCCCGGACCGTTGTTCACCTTCGCGAGTTTCGTTGGCTCCGCTCTTTCCTGGCCGCAGAATCCGTGGCTTCTCTCCGCTATCGCGCTGGGCGGGATTTTCCTGCCGGGCGCACTGCTCGTGCTTGGAGTGATGCCGTTCTGGGAACGCCTGCGAACGATTCCGGCCATGCGAAACGCGCTGGCGGGAACCAATGCCGCTGTCGTCGGATTGCTCGGGGCCGCCTTTTACGATCCGGTGTGGACCGGAGCGATCCGCGACACGGGTGATGTGATTTTCCTGCTGGGAATCGCGGCCCTTCTGCTGGTGCTGAAGCTCCCGCCGTGGGTCGTCGTCATCGCAGCCGGCCTGTCCGGGTGGCTGCTGCTTTAATCCACTCAGTTACCGCCTGCTTTTTCGGCCGCCTCGAATTGCTGGCGGATATTCGAGAAATACCGGAGAACGTGTTCTTTCCGCGACATCGGTAGCGATTTTCCGTCGAGCGCCTGTTCTTCGACGGCAATAAATTCGGTAATCACTTCGCGGCTGTTTCGCTGCGCCTGCTCGGTCCGGGCCTGTCCCTCGATTGCCCGCACGGTCGATTCGCCGGACTTGCTGGTCTGGGCAACCACGGTGGCGTCGTTCTGAGCTTTGATGGCTTCAGTCGGTGAATTTCCCATGGCGGCAGTCCCCTGCCCCGCTTCCAATCCGCCTTGACCGGGCTGACCACTCTGGCTTCCGCCGCCGGGACCGGTTCCCGAGCCGGCCGAAGATTGCCCGAGCATCGACCCGGGGCCCTTCCCTCCGGGGGTCATCCCGGGGATCGGCGCCATCAGGCCCGGATTCCCTTTGCCGCCTTTTCCACTGGGGCTGGCTGCAAATCCTTTCTGGCCTTTTCCTTTTTGTCCCTGTCCGGGGACCGGGGCGGCGATACCGGGCTGATTGCCTTTCTGGCCGTTTCCATTCGGGGCTTTCTGGCCCTGTCCGGGAACGGGGACCTGCTGAGCGCCTCCCGGATTCATTTGCGGCGCTCCCTGCTGGCCGGGTTGCGGCATCTGCGGCATGGGCTGATTTGGAACCGGCATCGGCATCTGGGTGACGGCCTGCAATCCCTTCGGGCCGGCTTTCCCGCCGCCCTGTTTGCCGTTTTTGGTTCCCGCGAGCTGCTCCATTTTTTCCAGTTTGCTGCCACTGATTTTTCCACCCGCATCGCGAAGTTGGTTGGCCATCTCTTCCAGCTTTTTCCGCGTCTCCTCACGCTGCTTGACGGTCCGGAAATGCTTGGCCAGTTCTTCAAATTCCCGCGCCGCAGTTTTCGACTGCTGATCCTGCATCTTTCGGGAGGCGTTCCCCACGCGCTCTCCGACGGGCTTGGATTTGTCTGTTTCCGTTGCCGCCGTGATGGTCCGCTCCAGGGCCGTGGTATAGCGGTCCCGCGTCTCGATTTTCAATTCATCCTGGTTCAGCGCTTCGGCCACTTTATCGGCTTCGACCGAGGCAGATTCCGCATTCTTGTCCTTGATCGTGACTGCCAGGTCCGCCAAATCGGCGTGCTGGCTCATTTCGCGAATCATTTCCTCAGACGCCCATTCGATGTCGGCCGAACCGAGTTTTTCAGCGAGCTTTTCCGCCGCCCGGGCCCGCGCTTCGAGCCCGGCGAGCACGTCATTCGCCGTCAGGCCGTCGGTATTCGCCAAATCCTCTGCCGCGCCATCCACATCGGCGCGCAATTTTTCCAACTCCGCTTTGTCCACACCCGCTTCGTCGCTCTCCTCCATTTTTTTGAGGGCAGCAGCCAATTCGCGAAGCCGCTCGCTCTGGCTGTCCGCTTCGGCCTGCATCGCACCGGTCAGCAGCTGCTCGCCCGGGTCAATTCGCCGTGTCGGCAAAATTGTTAAGGCGGCAATCGCGATTACCAGCAGGGCTCCGAGTGCTTTGTCCACTTTCGGTAGAGGCAGAATCCGCGGGAGTTGTTGCGTCTCGGGAGAAATGGCTTCAACCGCGCGCCGCACGTGCAATTCCTCGCCGCTTTCCAGGTCGCGATTCTCCCGACGGCGTTCGCTTTCAAAAAACCAGGCCGAGGAAAACAGGTCTTTGCGCTGTGCCTGGTGATCCCAGATCGACAGGGCCCGCAATTTGTCCGGTCGTTTTGACAGGGCGCGGAAGAATCCAACCGCGACCCACAACAGGACCAGCCCCAGTCCTGCCAGCACGGCCTGCAGCCTGGAAAAATCGGCCATGAGTCGGAGGACGAGAATCACGGGCACAGCTGCGACAGCAAACCAGGCAGTGTAGCGGCGGAAAAACCGGAGCAACTCGACACGGAACAGCCAGTCCTGCGCGGTTTGCGCGGAGGAATTGAGCTGCTCGAAAGGATTCTGCGTAGAGGTCGTGGCTGCCATCTGGATGTCGGAAATTCACCCGTTTCCAGCCAAATGTAAACCGCCGGAATGCGGACCCGGAACCGTTGACGACGGACCGCGTTTTGTGGATGGTGAAAACATGAAACGATTCACGCTTCCAACCGGTCTCCTGCGCTCTGCAGGTGCAGCCCTGAGCCTTCTTGTTGCCGGCGCGATTTTTGCCGCCGAAAAACCCAATATCATGGTGTTTCTCATCGACGACATGGGCGTCATGGACACCTCCGTCGCCTTTCTGACCGACGCCGACGGCAAGCCGATGCGCTACCCGCTCAACGATTATTACCGCACGCCGGGAATGGAGCGGCTCGCCAAAAACGGAATCCGTTTCAACCAGTTTTACGCGATGAGCGTCTGCTCGCCGACCCGGATTTCGATCATGACCGGGCAAAATGCCGCCCGCCACCGGGCCACGAACTGGATTAATCCCTGGCAAAACAACGCCGGTGATCTCGGTCCTCAAACCTGGGATTGGAAGGGGCTCGATTCCACTGATGTGACCCTGCCGGGCGTGCTTCGGAAGAACGGCTACAAGACGATTCATATCGGAAAAGCCCACTTCGGGCCGGAGGAAACCGAAGGCGAAGAACCTCTCAATCTCGGATTCGACATCAACATCGGCGGCGATTCGTTCGGCGCCCCGGGCAGCTATTTTGCCGAGAAAAATTACGGGAAAGGAACCAAACGCGATCGCAGCAAGGTGCCCCACCTCGATCAGTATCACGGGACGGATACCTTCCTGACCGAGGCACTGACGATTGAGACAAAAAAGGTGATCGATGAAACCGTGAAAGCCGGGCAGCCGTTTTACCTCTACTTTTCGCATTACGCCGTCCACGCGCCGTTTGAATCCGACCCGCGTTTTGCCAGGCAATACGCCAACTCGGGCAAGCCGAAGAACGCCCAGGCCTTTGCCACGTTGATCGAGGGCATGGACAAATCTCTCGACGATATGCTCGATCATTTCGAAAAAATCGGAGTGGCCGAAAACACGCTCGTGATTTTTCTCGGCGACAACGGCTCGGACGCCCCTCTCGGCAATCAGCACGAAGTGGCCTGCTCAGCGCCGCTCCGGGGCAAAAAAGGAGCGCACTATGAGGGCGGGATGCGGGTTCCGTTCATCGCCGCCTGGGCCAAGCCGGATCCGGAAAACGCGTTTCAAAAGGAACTGCCGATCCCCGCGAATGTGATTCAGCCACAGGTGGCCAACGTCTGCGACCTGTTCCCTACCATTCTCGAGGTGACGAATACGAAAATGCCGGACGGCCACACGATTGATGGTGATAACCTCAAAACGCTGCTCACCGGCAAGGCCGATTCCTCCCGCCCGGAACAGTTTTTGATGCACTACCCGCACGGAAAGCACCGCAGCAACTATTTCACCGTCTGGCGGGATGGTGACTGGAAAGTGATCTATCACACCCATCCGGAAATCACCACGACCGGCAATCTCATTCAGTCCGACGGTCAAAATTACCAGCTGTTCAACCTCGCCGAGGATCCCTTTGAGCAAAAGGATCTGGCGAAATCGAATCCGGAAAAACTGAAGGAGATGATGGCAGGCCTGATTGAACAGCTTGCAGCCCACGAAGCCGTGTATCCGACTGACGATTCCGGCAATCCGTTGCCGCCGAAATTGCCGTAAAAATCCACGTTCGCAGCAATTTCGAATCAACCGGGTCTGTTCAGCGAGCCAACCCTGTTGGATCGTGAACGCAAGGCCGCCCGATCACCTGAACGTGAGGGTTTTTCCGCCCGAACTTCCTTGATTCAGGATCGACCGGCCCGTAAAATAATGGGCCCCCAAAATGACCGAATTTCGCGAAGACCTCAAGGACCAGAAGCTTCTCACCATGACTCTGGATGGTGGTATTGTGAAATTCGTGGACGGTGAAACGATCTACGAAGTCGCCAACCGCCACCGCAAAGAAGTGCCGACGCTGTGCTACGATGAGCGACTCGAGGCATTCGGCGCCTGCCGGCTCTGCGTGGTGGAAGTGGAAGGCATCCGCAACCCGGTCGCCAGCTGCACGACAAAAGCGGCCGACAATATGGTCGTTAAAACCAGCACGGAGGCAATCGACAAGCACCGCAAGACTCTGTTGGAACTGGTTGTTTCCGAAAACCGGAACGTCGATGTCGATGAACTGAGCGGGTATGCCTCCCAGGAAATGACGAATCTCGTCGACCGCTACGAGGCACGGACCGGCCGGTTTTGTGGAGAGCAGTCGGGAACGACGAACACGGATGACAAGAACCCGTTTATTTTGCGCGATTACGACAACTGCATTTCCTGTTACCGATGTGTCCGCGTCTGTGCAGAGCAGGAGGGCGACTACGCGATCAACGTGATGAATCGCGGGTTTCACACCCAGATCATCACGGAATTCAACCACGACCTGCGCGATTCCCAGTGCACCTTCTGCGGCCAGTGCGTCCAGACCTGCCCGACCGGTGCGCTCGGTGACAAGAAGGCGCTGCGCGATGCCGATACCGAGGGCGAGGTGAAAAAGACGCGCTCGATTTGTCCGTATTGCGGGGTCGGCTGCTCGGTCGATTTGCTTTCGAAGGGAGACAAGATTGTTGGAGTTCAGCCGGCCATGGATGGTCCGGCGAATGAAGGCGCGCTGTGCGTGAAGGGCCAGTTTGCTTTTGATTTCATTCAGAACAACGATCGCCTGAAAAAGCCACTGATCCGGCGCGATGACGGCGAGCTTCATGAATGCGAATGGGACGAAGCCCTCGAATTCGCGGCGGCCGGTTTCAAAAAAGCCAGGGACGAATACGGTCGGCACAGCATTTACGGCGTGGCCAGTGGCCGTGCCCCGCACGAGGCGGCCTACACGATGCAGAAATTCATTCGATCGTCGTTCGGGACCAATTATATCGATAACTGTAGTCGAGCGTGACACGCTCCCACAGTTGCCGGTCTGGCAGCTACAATCGGTCGAGGCGCAATGAGCAACCCACTCCGGGACATGGAGAAGCCGGATCTCATTTTCGCGATCGGCACGAACATGACCGAATGCCACCCTGTCGCCGCGACGCGCCTGAAAAAGGCGATCACCGACGGCGCAAAAATGGTGGTGGCGGATCCACGCCGCACCCGGCTGGCTGAAATGGCGGATCTTCATTTGCCGATTCGGGTCGGATCGGATGTCGCGCTTTTGCTGGCGATGGCCCACGTCATTCACCGCGAAGGATTAATCGATGAATCTTTTGTCGCCGACCGTACGGCTGATTCGGATCAATTTTTGAAGCATATCAGGGAATTCCCACCGGAATGGGCGGCTCCGATTTGCGAAGTACCGGCGGAAGACATCGAGCAGGCCGGCCTGATGTACGGCCGCGGAAATCCGTCGGCGATCTATTACACGCTCGGCATCACCGAGCACATCTGCGGTGTCGATAACGTCCAGTCCCTCTGCAACATCGCCCTGATGACCGGAAATCTGGGAATTGAAGGCGGCGGGATCAATCCGATGCGTGGGCAGAACAACATCCAGGGCGCCGGCGATTGCGGTGCTGTGCCGGCGAACTTCCCGGGCTTTCAGCCCTGCGACAATCCGGAATTTGCCGAGAAATTCTCGAAAGAATACGGAACAGAAATCGACGCGGAGCGCGGAATCACCAAGGTCACCGCTTTGAACCGCTGCGGAAACGGCATCCACGCTATGATCATCGACGGCGAAAATACCGTCGTGTCCGATCCCGATCGCAACCACTGCGAGCACGCCCTGAAAAGCCTCGATCACCTCGTCGTGATTGACATTTTCCTGACCGAAACCGGCGAGTTGGCCGACGTCGTTTTCCCGGCAACGGCCTGGGGTGAAACCGACGGCGTCCAAACCAACACCGAGCGCCGCGTCCAGCGACTCCGCCGTGCCGTGCCGCCTGTTGGCGAAGCAAAGCCGGACTGGTGGATCGTGTCGGAAATCGCGAAGCGGATGGGGAATACCCACTTTGAATTCGAGTCGGCCAAAGACGTGTTCAACGAACTGTGTCGGCTCAGCCCGATTTACGCCGGGCTCGACTGGGACCGGATCGATAACAGCGAATACCAGTGGCCCGTTCCGGAGGAAGATCACCCCGGTACGCCGCGCCTGCACGAAGGCGAATTCAAAAACGGGATGAAAGGCCTTTTCAAAGTCATCGGATACCGCGACCCGGCCGAGGTGATCGACGACGAATTTCCGATCTGGCTCACCACCGGTCGGAGGCTGCAGGCCTATCACACCCGCACCCAGACCGGCCGCAGCGCTGGTATCGAATACCTATTGCCGGAGGAAACCCTCGAAGTGCACCCAACCGATGCTGAAAAACTCGGTCTGACCCACGGCGGCATGGCGAAGATGTCATCCGCCCGGGGCTCAATTGAGATTCCCGTAAAAGTCACCGACATGTCCCCCGAGGGAACCGTTTTCACCTCCTTCTCGTTCGCAAATGTGCCGGTGAATATTTTGACCGGCTCCGGATATGATCCGGTGACCGAGACCGCGGAGCTGAAAGTGTGCCCCGTCCGGGTCGAGCCGGTGTAATCGCAGGATTTTTGTGAACCATGCCGGTTGAAAATCCTGCCCAGTTCTGCCCACCGGGCAGGCACGATTGCGAGCCCGAGAGGCTGGATGCTCTGGACCGCTACAGGGTTCTCGACACTCCGCCTGAACAGGAATTCGACGAAATCGCAAAAGTAGCGTCCAGCATTTGCGGCGTCCCCATCGCCGTGGTGAATTTCATCGGCGACCAGCGACAATTCTTCAAAGCGGAGGTTGGCCTCGGAGTCCGCGAAACACCGT
>JABDJT010000004.1 GCA_013003335.1 Verrucomicrobiales bacterium
GCCTATCCGGAGAACCGGACGCATTACCTGAACATTTTGCACGCCTCATGGCCAGCCGGCCTGGTGCTGGGGGGCATCGTCGGATGGACTTTGGATGACAAGTTTCAGTGGGACTGGAAGTGGCAGCTGGCGCTTTACCTGGTTCCGACCGTCATTTACGGCCTCATGTTTTTCGGGCAGAAGTATCCCAAGTCGGAGGCGTCCGAGAAAGGGATGTCGATCGGGGATATGTTCAAGGACGTCGGCCTCCTTGGTGGCCTGGTGATTTGCTACCTCCTCGCGATGTTCTTCGCGGGAATGCTGACTCCGATTCTGGCGGAATCGTTTATTCCGGAGAATGCGACACCGCAGGCGATTGAGGAAGGAGCGGCCAAGGCAGCTTCCGTTTCGAAGTGGATTGGATACGGGATTGGCTTCGTGCTGCTGGCGGTGATCGGTGTGATCACGAAATTCTCAATCGGTTCGGTTCTACTGTTCGTTTTGTTTATCACGCACGCGATGGTCGGCGCAGTGGAACTTGGGACAGACGGCTGGATCCAGAACATCACCGGTAACCTTTTTACCTCGGAGAGCGGCAAGTGGCTGTTCATCTGGACTTCGGCGATCATGTTCGCACTGCGTTTCTGCGCGGAATGGATCGAGACGAAGCTGAAACTTTCGCCGGTGGCGCTGCTGTTTGTCTGTTCGGTGCTGGCTTTCATTGGCCTGCAGTTGGCCGGAGGAATGACGACGCTGATGGTGGCATTCGGAGCTCTTGGTCTGTATGCGATCGGCAAGACCTTTTTCTGGCCGACGATGCTGGCAGTGGCTTCGGACCGCTTCCCGCGCACGGGTGCAGTTGCCATTTCGATCATGGGCGGCATCGGAATGATGTCGGCCGGATTGATCGGCTCGCCGGGCCTGGGATATCTGAAAGACCGGTATGCAGGTCAGGATTTGCAGGAAGCCGATGCGGCTTTGTATGCGGAATACAAAGCGGAGAAGCCGAGTTATTTCCTGAATCTGGCGTCCACTGAGGCGACTGGTCTCGACGGAGGAAAGCTGGGCGAGGTGCAGGGTAAATTGGCTGATGCCCGGGGAATCCTGGCTGCGGGAGAGGTGCCTCCGCTGGATCCGGCCTCGCTGGAAGGATTAAGCGATGAGGAAAAAAAGGCGGCGCAGGATAAGCAGGCTGCCAAAGAGGCAATCGCGGCGACTTTGAAAGAGGCTGGCGTGCTGCAGGAAGGCGGAACGAAGGACATGACGCTGGCTCTGAAGGCCCTGAGCCCCGCAGAAGCGCAGGTGCAGGCATCGAGTATCGTCGGTGACCGGAAAACGCTGAAGGCGGATTCCTTGATCCCGCTGACGATGGCGCTGATTTACATCGGCCTGATCATCTACTTCAAGAGTATCGGTGGTTACAAGCCGGTGCGGATTGATGAGGCGCACAGCATTTCCGAAGGGGAAGCGCTGAAAACCGGCGAAGGTTGATACCTCAGAATGGGGCGGTCGAAGGATCGCTCGAACATTTTTGAAAAGAAGGGGCATCCATTGCGGGTGCCCCTTTCTTCTTTTTCGGGTAGGAAAGTTTACACCTATTCCGAATGTGATTATTGCCGGAATGCGGTGAAGTGACGGCAGGATGAAATGGCCGTTTCTACCACTGGATGGAGGAGTGGAGGAATTTGCTGGTTTGGCGTGAGGGAAATGTGTGATAATCGATCGGATTTTTCTTTGCAACATGGCAGGATTTCCCAATAATCGCCGCCCGATTCAAGGATTCTCCTAGCCGATATCCAAATTGCTGACTTTTTTAAACGACAAAACCTAAAGCCTTGTATTCAAACGAAGATTTCCTAATTGAGTTGCTTCAGGAGGGTGGCTATGTGGACGAAGCCGCCATCGAGGATGTGCGCCACAAAGGTGGGCAGGACTCGTTGCTTGAGGGCCTGTTGAAGCTGAACAAGGTGACCGAGGAGGACGTGGCAAAGACCATGGCGACAAATTCCGGGATGGATTTCCTGGATATCGGGAAGGTGGACATCGACCGGTCTGCGGTGGAAGCGGTTGAGGGAACTACAGCTCTTCGATACAAGATTGTGCCGGTAGTAAATACCGGTACCCAGTTGGTCGTGGCGATCGCTGATCCGCTTGATTTCGACACGCTGGATTCCGTGCGGCATGTGCTGCCGATTGAGCCGGAGTTTGTCTGCGCGCCCCGGTCTCAAATCACCCAGTGTTTGCTGGAGTTTTACAGCGCTGACATGACAGACGAGCAGCGGGGCCAATTGAATACCGATTCGATTGCGGTGATGGGGGGCGAAGAATCCGAAGGCGGCGACGCCCCGATCATCAAGTTGGTTCATCAGATTTTGCAGGAGGCCTATCAAAACCGGGCGTCGGATATTCACATCGAGCCGCTGGAGAAGGAATTACGCATCCGTTATCGGATTGACGGAGCCCTTCACAAGGTGCAGTCGCATCCCACTTCTCTGCTTTCGGCAGTGATCAGCCGGATCAAGATTATGACCGGCTCGATGTCGATTGCGGAAAAACGCGTTCCGCAAGACGGCCGGATTCAGGCGAAAATGGGAGACAGTGATCTCGATCTTCGTGTTTCAACCGTTCCCACGACCTTCGGTGAAAGTGTGGTGATGCGGATTTTGGATAAAAGCTCGCTGTCTCTCGGATTGCCGCAGCTGGGATTTTTCAGCGACGATCAGGAAACCTTTGATCAGATGATCCGACTTCCTGATGGGATCCTGCTGGTGACAGGGCCGACCGGGTCGGGGAAAACGACGACCTTGTATGCCTGTTTAAACTCGATCAACAAGCCGGACCGGAAAATCATCACGGTGGAAGACCCGGTGGAATATTTGCTTTCCGGAATCAATCAGGTCCAGGTGAAAGAGGATATTGGAATGACTTTTGCGGCCGCTCTCCGTTCCATTTTGCGACAGGCGCCGAACATCATTATGATCGGGGAGATTCGGGATTTGGAAACGGCATCCATTGCGATCAATGCCTCACTGACTGGTCACCTGGTATTTTCGACGCTTCACACGAACGATGCGCCGTCGGCAGTCGCCCGTCTGGCGGACATCGGAGTAAAGAAATTCCTCGTGGCCAGTGCTGTTCGAGCCATCATGGCTCAGCGATTGGTGAGGAAGATTTGTCCGGAATGCGCGAAGGAAGGCGAACTGACTCTCAAGGAGATGCGGGCACTGAACCTGTCGGAGGATCAAATGTCCGATGCGGATATCAAGGAAGGAGTCGGGTGCCGGACATGCCGAATGACAGGTTTCAAAGGGCGGATGGGCATCTTCGAGATTTTCAAGATTTCGGAGGAAGTCAGTCACCTGATCAACGGGGATGAATCGACGCCCCAACTCCGTAAGCGGGCCCGCGAACTGGGCATGCGGACTCTCCGGGAAGATGGGGTCCGAAAAGTCCTGTCCGGTCTGACCACGGCCAGCGAAGTCGTGCGGGTGACCATGTCGGATTCAGATTGATGGGAAGATTGAATTAGAAGAGGAAAAAAAATCGTTCATGAATGTAGACAGCGTCATTGATTTACTGATCTCCCGGGGACTAACGGACGAAGGTTCGAAGGATGACCTGATCGTCGCCGCCAATAACTCCGATATGTCAATTGCCGACGTTTTGGAGGAGCGCGGAATCATCCAGGTGGATCAGTTGTATCAACTCGTCGCGCAGGATATTGGCGGTGTGTATTACGATTTGACTGATTTCGACCCGCCGGAGCAGGTGCTGCGGGCGATACCGGGCGGCACAGCCAAGCTTCATGAAGCTTTCCCGATTCAATTTACCGATGACGGCTTGCAGGTCGCGCTGGTCAATCCGCTGGATCCGCAAGCAATCGAGGAACTCGCTTTTTCGTTGGGCCACACCTTGATTCCGGCCGTGGCCCCGCCAGAGCAAATTACTGCTCTAATCGAGCGATACTATGGAGGTGGTGCAGGTGGCGAAGGTGCCGAGGGTGAAGGTGCACCCGAACCGTCTGCCGAAATGAGCTCCGTTTTGGCGGACCTGCAGGAAGAAGTGTCGAGAATCGCCGCAGGCGAAGATGAAGAAGAAGCTGCGAATTCAGCTCCGATCATCCGTTACGTCGATCTGGTCCTCTACCAGGCAATCAAAGAGCAGGCGTCCGACATTCACTTCGAGCCCTTCGAAAACGATTTCAAGATTCGCTACCGGGTGGATGGAGCTTTGTATGAAATGGCACCGCCGCCCCAGCATCTCAAGGCCTCGATCATTTCGCGGGTCAAGGTCATGTCGAACCTGAACATTGCAGAAACTCGTCTGCCTCAGGATGGCCGCATTACTCAGACTGTGAACAATCAGCCGATCGACATGCGGGTGTCCACGCTCCCGACGGCTCACGGCGAAAGTGTCGTGCTCCGGGTCCTCGATCGGTCCAACGTGAACCTTGACCTCGAGAACCTGAATTTTCCGCCGGAGCTATACGAATACGTCAACGACACAATTCTCAAGCCCAATGGCATTTTCATCTGCACCGGACCGACCGGAGCGGGGAAAACGACCACCCTGTATGCCTGCCTTCGCAAAATCAACACCGTCGACACCAAGTTGCTGACTGCCGAAGATCCGGTGGAATACGACATCGACGGTATCCTGCAGGTACCGGTTCAGGAAAATATCGGCCTCACATTCGGTCGGGCACTTCGGGCCTTCCTCCGGCAGGATCCGGACCGTATTCTGGTGGGAGAGATGCGGGATCTGGAAACCGCGCAGATCGCGATCCAGGCGTCCCTTACCGGTCACTTGGTGCTAAGCACGCTCCACACCAACGATGCGCCCGGAGCTGTCACCCGTCTCATTGACATGGGTTGTGAACCGTTTCTCGTGGCTGCCACGCTCGAAGGCGTGCTCGGGCAACGTCTGCTCCGTCGAATTTGCGCGGAATGCAAGACCTCCTATCGTCCCAGCGAAGCTGTTTTGGCTCAGGTTGGACTTACTTCGGCAGAGGTTGGAGAAAAGGAATTTTTCACGGGGCAGGGGTGTGATGCCTGCAACGATACCGGCTACAAAGGCCGCCAGGGGCTCTTCGAATTGCTCGATATGACCGATCCGATTCGCGAATTGATCACCCAGCGGGCTGCTACCGTTGTTCTAAAGCAAAAAGCCGAGGAACTTGGTATGCGAACCCTCCGGGAAGACGGAATTCGAAACATTTTCGAAGGAATCACCACGATTGAAGAAGTTCTCAAATACACCTGATCAAATTTCCGTGACAACGGGCCGCGACATTTCATAAACTGACTGACTCACGGAACAGAAATCTTTCCCGCAACGGAACAACAAACTCCTCCCGACAATGCCAAATTTTGAATACATTGCTCTCGATGCCAAAGGTGACGAAACGACTGGAGCCGTCACCGCAAACGATGAGGCAGACGCCATCGCCCAGCTTCGGAAAAGCGGGCTGTATCCCACGCAAGTAGCACCCCAGGGAGCCGGCGGTGTATCGTCCGCGGCAAAGCGGCGCGCCAAGAAGGGGCAACGCTCCAAAAAAGGCGCCAAAGGTGGAGCCGGCGGTCGCGTCGCCGGCAAGGTGCTCATGATTTTTACCCGGCAGCTCGCCACTCTCGTGGACGCCGGACTTCCTCTGCTCCGTGGACTTTCAGTCTTGGGTAACCAGGAAAAAAACAAGGTGATGGCCGGAACCATTCACCACCTCGCCGATTCCGTCTCCGGTGGCGGAACTTTCTCCGAATCTCTCGGTCAGCACCCGAAGATTTTCGATAAACTGTACGTCAACATGGTCAAGGCCGGCGAACTCGGTGGGGTCCTCGAACTGGTCCTGAATCGTCTGGCCGAGTACCAGGAAAAAGCCCAGAAACTGAAAAACAAGATCGTGGCCGCCATGGTCTATCCGATCATCGTGATCATCATCGCGATCGGGATCTTGATTTTCCTCATGACCGTCATTGTTCCAAAATTCGAGCAGATTTTTTCGGAGATGCTCGGGGACAAACCGCTACCCGGGATCACCCAGTTTGTGATTGGAATCAGCCGCGGAATTCAGGGGAACTGGATCTTTCTCCTCGTGGGATTCGTCTTACTCTTTATCGGTTGGAAAGCATTTTCCATGACGAAAGGCGGACGCCTGGTCATTGACCGGTTAAAACTGCGAATGCCAGTGTTCGGTCCCGTTCAGTTGAAAAGCGCTATTTCCCGTTTCACACGGACTCTCGGGACGCTGGTAACTTCTGGTGTTCCAATTCTACAGGCACTCAACATCACCCGCGATACTGCCGGGAATGTCGTTGTTTCCAATGCCATCGATAAGGTTCACGAGGCGGTGCGCGAAGGGGAATCCGTCGTGGCACCACTTGAAGCCAGCCGAATCTTCCCTCCCATGGTGATTAGTATGGTCGACGTCGGCGAAGAAACCGGTCAGTTGCCTGACATGCTTTTGAAAATCGCGGATGTGTACGACGACGAAGTCGACAACGCTGTCGATGCCATGACTTCTCTGATTGAACCGATCATGATCGTGCTGCTCGCGCTCATCGTTGGTACGATCGTAATTGCCCTGTTCATGCCGATGATTACGATCTTGCAGGAACTCAACAACCAGAGCGGCTAGAAGAACTCCAAAGCATTCCTCCCGAAACCACCCGGGAGAACTGTATTGACATTGTAAAACATTCAGGTGACCCTGATCTCATGAAAATCCGGAGAAAAAATACCCTGTCCGGCGGGTTCAGCCTTGTGGAATTGCTTGTCGTCATTTCCATCATCGTCATTCTCGCATCTCTTATCATCGCCTCGCTGCCGGGGATCCAGAACAAGGCCAACCGGAACCAGGTCCAGAATTTCATGGCCGAACTCGAAAGTGGCCTTGAGAAATACCAGATCGACCACGGCATTTATCCTCAAAATCCAAGCGGAAGCAATGGAGACCGGGATTCCACCGGGATCGAAGGAGCCAAGGTGCTCTACCAGCATCTCTCCGGTGATTACCTGATGGACGACGGAAAAGTCGATCCCGACGAAAAGATCTATGTTCTCCGGCTTGATTACTGGACCAGCGAACGAAATTCGAAAAATCCCCGGTCGGTCAAAACTTCCGACGGCTATACGATTGTCGACACCTACGGATCGCCTGTCCGGTATATTGCCGACCCGCCAAATATCAGCCCGGAAGAGCGGAAAACGTTCAATCCCACCTACGATCTTTGGTCGACAGCCGGCAACGAAGGGGATCCCGACGATTTCAGCGTGCAGGCAAACTACATCACGAACTGGCAGTCGAAGTAGAAAGGACCTTCAACCCGTTCTGACGGGGTCAATTCGCCAAGCCGACCCTGTTGATTCGTTTCCTTATTCGGGAAACCCGGAAAGAGTGGAGCGGGACCATCTTTTGAAGGATAGCCCCGCTCCGGAGGAACCGCTTGTTTTGCCTTACCCGGCTTTGAATTAGCCGGGCACTGCTTCTGTCTTCATACTTAGGACGATTGAAATCGGATTTTAAGTCACGAATTTTGCATTTTTTTGAAAACATCCCACGAATATGCGAATCCGTCGTGGCCCCGGCTATTTCGCTTCCAGACCAGTAACCACTAGGCCTCCATGTCCTCCAGCGCAGGAAAATCGTCCCGCCATCCCCGGACCGTTTCGAGGTCAATTTCAGCCCGGATCAGTCCGTCATCCCCCCCTCCATCGGCCAGAATTTCGCCCCAAGGGTCGATAATGATCGATCTGCCCGGGTAGTCGAGATTCGGGTCCTCACCAGTCCGGTTTACGCCGACGACGTAAGCCTGGTTTTCGATTGCACGAGCGCGAAGCAACGTCACCCAGTGATCTGCGCGCACGGCTGGCCAACTTGCGATCACCGTGATCAATTCAGCGCCCATTGCAGTTGCGCGTCGGAACAACTCCGGAAACCGGAGGTCATAGCAAATCAACGGAGCAATTTTCCAGCCTGCCCAGTCAAAAACGACCATCTCCCGCCCCGGAAGGTAGTGGTCCGCTTCCCGGGTATATCGGAATGCCCGATTTTTTTGATAGCGGCAGATTTTTTCCCCGCTTGGAGAAAAGACGGCCAGTTCGTTCTGCCCCCGGTCGGCACGTTTGGAAGGTGTTGCGAACCCTCCCATTACAGCGCAGCCCTTTTCCTTCGCCAGTTTCTGCAAAAATTCTTCGCTCCGGGTCAAGTCACCGGCTTCGAGAGTCGCATCCAGATTCATCGAAAACCCGGTCGCAAACATTTCCGGAAGAATGATCAGCGCGTCGGACCTGGCGGAAATACCGGCGAGATAGTCCTCGATCTTGCGATAGTTCGCCTCTGGATTCTCCCACTCGATATCGAATTGCAGTCCGATCACTTCCATCCCGAAATCCTATCCCGCCCGGCCATTAAATCCAGTCGCGGATTCGAAACGAGAGGTGTAAATTCCCCCGTGTCGAAACCGGATATTCAAACAATTGGCTGGCGGGAATGGGTTTCCATTCCCGATCTTGGCATAGCCGGGATCAAGGCCAAAATTGATACCGGAGCCCGCAGTTCCTGCCTTCACACACACGATTTCGAAGTGTACGAGAATGAGGCGGGAGAAGAGCGTGTCCGCTTTCACCTCCACCCCCTGGTGCGGACCAACTCAATCGAAGTCTCGTGTGACTGGCCGGTCAACAACATCCGTGAAGTGAAGGATTCCGGCGGACACGTGGAATTGCGACCATTCATCCTCGTTGCAGTTCAGTTGGGTGAAAACGAATGGGACGTGGAGCTTTCTCTTTCCAATCGGGAAGGCATGAAATTCCGGATGTTGCTCGGCCGAACCGCATTGAAAGAGCGTTTCATCGTCGATCCAACCAAATCCTATCGTCTCAGCACCAGCCTCGCTCATAAGTATGGCGCGGAGATAGCCGCAATTCCGTCATCCACAAATTGAACGGTGGCCCGAAAAGCCGCGTCGATTGGGCCGAAAAACGCGGACACGTGGAAAAGGCGGAATCACTCCTTCAGCGTCATCAAATACGCCATCACATCCCGCATCTCCTGCTCCCTCAACAGCACGCCCATCGGCGGCATTGGCGAAACCTCGGCCTTGAAACCTTCGGCGATCGTGGCCTGCGGATTGATCAGGCTTTCGAGGATGTAATCCTCCTTTTTCCGCGATGCGATTCCATCGAGCGGAGGGCCGATCGGGCCGCCTTTTCCGCCGACCATGTGACACCGATTGCAGGCGGCGATTTGGTGGGTGTTGAAAATCTGCTCGCCGCGCTTGGCGTCGCCATCGGTCAGCTTCGGCTCGTCTTCGACGATCATTTCGTATTCGATTTCGTGAAGCGACACGTCATCCCACCAGGCCTTGCCGGTCGATTTTCCCCAGCCGCCGAACAGGCAATTGATGGTCAATTCCGTGCGGCTCAGCGAGCTGAAAATGATCTCCACTTTTTTCCATTCCGGATTGCCCCGGTTGAAAGCATTCGTCCGTGATCCCCGCGGCTGGCCCTGCACCTCGTGCGCATTCATCTGCGCACCACGAGCCCCGAGAACCCGGGCAGTTCGCACCCAGCCTTCAAGCTTGTAGTCGGTGTCCGGCTTCACTTTTACTTTCGCAAACAGGCTGGAGTCCGCGCCTTTTTCGGAGGAAATCCACAGGCTGTTCTTCCCGGTGCGGGCATTTTTGGAATCGATCCCGTGCTCCGCTTCACCGCTGTAGGTCCGGGCGGTCCACTGCGCTGGCAGGCCGTCTTTCACATTTTCAAAAGACGGATTTGGCAGCAAATTCGGGCCGGTGATTTTTGCGGGACCGCGTTTCACATCGCCAGCACCGGAGGCGCGAAGCGCCGCGCTGAGCCATTCGTCATCCAGATTCTCCGGCTGCTTGATCAGTTCTTTCGCCGCCAGTTCCACACGCTCGCGATTCGGAAAATGCGCCATTTTTCCAAACGCCGCAAGACGGACGATCGGGTCCTTCGCCTGCACGACCGCCGTGTCGAAAAACAGCTGCATCCCATCATCTGTATTCGGAATCGCGCGGATCGCGTTTCGTTTCAGAACCGGATCGTTCTGTTTCAGCAATGCCAGCTGGTGCGTTTCGCGGTCCAGTCCTCCGAGTCCTTCAAGTGTCCAAAGCGCGTGCGCGCCGTGATAGCCACTCTTTTCCGCGACGAGTTTTTTCAGCTGCGGCACGATTCCAACCCGCTTCTCAGCCACCAGAATCCGCTGCGCGGTCAGCCGCCAGAATTGATTGTCGCTCCCCAGCGCCTGGACCAGCTCGCCGTCCGTCGCCCCTGCCAGCGTTTTGATCTTCGGCTCGGCGGCGCTTTCCCACTTCACGCGATAAATCCGGCCATGCTGCTTGTCCCGATGTGGATTTTCGTGGGCATTCCCTTTGCCGCGTTCCGCCTTGTAACCGCCGCGCTCAGGGGTCGGAGTCGGGTTGTGCTGGATGATGAAATTATACCAGTCTGCCACCCACAAATTTCCATCTGGCCCGACCTCCGCGGCCACCGGCGAAAACCATTCATCTGCACTTGCAAGCAGGTTGGATCGATTGATCGCTTTGTACCCCGCGCCGTCCCGGACATTTTCAAAAACCCCCAGCAAATTCCCCGTCGGCCCGCCGATAAAGGCCATCCGGTCCCGCCAAGGACCGGGAAAATTATCCGAGGTTGCCAGCGCGTAACCCGCGCCCGCCGTGTATTGGCCGAAGGCGTCGACCTGCCGAATTCTCGGTGTAATCGGATCGAACTCGAGCCGGTTCGCGATCATTTTTGCACTCATGCCTTTCTTTCCGTCTGGATAAGCCGTTTGCGGAATTCCACCGAAAAACGCGGGGTTACGATTCGCTGTCGAGCCGAAGACATCGCCCGCTGCGTTCAGGCCAAGCCCCCAGGTGTTGTTGTTGAACTGGTGTAAAAATTCCAGCTCCGAGCCGTCCGGTTTCATCCGGAAAATACCCGAACCGAACTGCTTTTTCTCGCCACCAACTTCGCCGTTGAACGCGGAATACCCCACCGCGCCGTAAATCCAATTGTCGATCCCGTAGCGCAAATTTGACGGCCCCGCGTGCGTGTCGTTGATCCCCCAACCCGACAAAATCGTCGTTCGCACGTCCGCCTCGTCGTCTCCATCTTCGTCTTTCAAAAACAGGAAATCCGGTGCCTGCGCCACGATGATTCCGCCGTTCCAGAACGTCAGTGACGTTGGAATATTGAGGCCTTCGGCAAAGACTTTCACCAAATCGCATTTTCCGTCACCGTCGGTGTCTTCGAGAATTTTGATCGTGTCATTTCCCGTTCCGTCGCGGACGTCATTCGGATAATCGACCGTTTCTGCAACCCACATTCGACCGCGCTCATCCCACGCCATAAAAATCGGATTCAGCAGTTGGGGTTCGGAGGCGAAAACGCTCATCTCAAATCCGGCGCGGACCTGTGTGTAATTCATGGAGTCCTCCGGTGACAACGGAATCTGCTTCGGCAGCGGCTCGGGACGGTTTTCGTAATTTGGAATATTGTCCACTTTCTCATAGGTCAGCGGCGTCCGGTCCCCGATAAATTTCTGATACGCCGCGAGCCTTTCCTCGCCGATCGACCACAGAATTCCCCTTTTCAGAAGTTGCTGAAATCCTACGGTCGACCACACCCGCTCGTCGTGCCCCGACGCCGTGTAAAAGACGCGCCCGGCCCCCTGATCCCGCACCCAGGTCCACGGTTCCGGTTCGGTGATGTTGTCATTCGCACCCGCAACCTCGCGTACCTGCAGCACAGTTCGCCCTTCCGAATTGTGATTCGTATGAACGTAAGTTTCATCCCACGCCTCAAATTCCGGCACATCCTTCACCGCCCCGTGTTGTGGCTTCAGTGTCTTCAGCTTGAAAATCGCGCCCTTGTGATGCGCAAATCGCCCTCCGACCATCTTGTCGTATTTGGGTTCATTCTGAAAACACCAGCTCGCGCAGTGCACCGG
>JABDJT010000028.1 GCA_013003335.1 Verrucomicrobiales bacterium
GCTCGGAACGGCCAGCGTGCAGAGCTCGGAAATTCTCTCCCGCATGCTCAAGCGCGAGAAAATCGTCCACAACGTTCTCAACGCCAAGTATCACATGCAGGAGGCTGAAATCGTCGCCCGCGCTGGATTGAAAGGCGCCGTTACGGTCGCCACCAATATGGCGGGACGAGGCACGGACATCAAGCTCGGCGAAGGTGTCCGCGAGGCCGGCGGCCTGTTTGTCATCGCGACGGAACGGCACCAAAGCCGTCGAATCGACCGCCAGTTGCGGGGACGTTGCTCCCGACAGGGCGATCCCGGCATGTCCGTATTCTACGTGTCCTTTGAGGATGACCTCATGGTGAAATTCGGCGCTGCCGAACGGATGACGCGGATGATGGAGCGTTTCGGCCTCGAAGAAGGCCAGGAACTCGAGCACAAGTGGCTCAACAAGTCCGTCGAGAACGCCCAGAAGAAAGTCGAGCAACGGAACTACCTCGGCCGGAAACACATTCTCGAATACGACGACGTGATGAACAATCAGCGGGCCGTGGTTTACGGATACCGCAACCGGATCATCCAGACCGAGGACCCGCACTCCATGGTTCTCGACATTATCGAGGAACAGATCCCGACCAAGGCCGAGGAGTTTTTCAACCCCGACTCCGGCGATCTCGATTACGACGCCTTCCTCGAATGGGTCAACATCCACTTCCCCGTCGGGCTCTCGCCCGAAGCCGCGGAATTTGAAACCCGCGACATCGAAGGCAATCTTGATTTTATCATCGAGCGCGTCAAAGCCGCCTACAATTTCAAGTGCGCCCACGAAGATCCGGATGTTCTCGAAAACCTCGAGCGCTACATCATTCTGAAAAATATTGATGAAGCGTGGATCGAGCACCTCTACGAAATGGACGGCCTGCGCGAATCGATCGGAAACTACCGCTACGCCCAGAAAGATCCGCTCGTGGAATACAAGCTGAAGGCCTACGAAATCTTCACCGGCCTGATGGACGGCATCCGGAATTCCGCGCTGGAGACCCTGTTCAGCCTCACGACCCAGCGTCCCGAGGACTACCAGAACATCATGCGGAACATGCCGCAGAACCTCAGCAGCAATACCGATATTCTCTCTGATTTCGCCGGGTCCGACGGCCTTGCCGCCGCCAGCGCCCATGCTGCCGCGAATCCTCAGGCCCCTGCTCAGCCGCAAATCACGCTTCCGATCAAGCGTGAAGAACCGAAGGTCGGCCGGAATGATCCGTGCCCGTGTGGTAGCGGGAAAAAATACAAGAAGTGCTGCGGAAAGATCAGCGCCGGGGTGTAACCGCCCGGATGGCCCACAAAAAAGCCGCCCGTGCAGGGCGGCTTTCTTGAAATTGGTTTATCGAATCAACAGGGTTGGTTCAGCGAACCGACCCTGTTGGATCGTTCCGGTTTACTGATCGTTCCCGTCGTCGCCAATCGCTTCGACCGGGCAACCTTCCATCGCTTCTTCACAAAGCGCTGTTTCGTCGTCGTTCTCCGGCTGTTTGAAAACGTAGGAATAACCGCCGTCTTCATTTCGCGTGAAGTTTTCCGGCGCAGTTTCGCGACACAAGTCGCAGTCGATGCACTGGTCATCGACGTAATATTGCCCCTTTACGTTGTCTTCGTACTTGTCTTCGAATTCAGCCATTTTTCTGAGGGATTGTAGCAGCCCCTGATATTGGACGGAAAGTAGGAGGTTTTCTTTCGGGTGCAAAGTGTTTTTGTGTCAGAATTCGTGTTTGAATTATCAGTGGCCCCACCCACCTTGGAGTTTCCATTTCAGCCATGAACAGCGAAGCCAACACCGATCCTGAAACCAACGATGACCGCGTGATTCCCTACCAGGGTTGGCACGTAATTCACCTCTTTTACCGGATCGATCAAACCCAGTGGGCCATGTTTTCCGAGGAGGAACAGCGTGAGGCCATGACCGATCTGACCGCCCTGATCCAGGAAATCCGCACCACGGATTCCGCGCAGTTGCTGGCTTTCAGCATGGTCACGCCAAAGGCCGATCTCGGATTTATGCTGCTGACGGACGATCTGCACAAGGCCAACGAGTTTGAGAAAAAGTTGACGCTCTCCCTCGGTCCGGACGTTCTGGAGCCGGTCTACAGCTACCTGTCGATGACAGAGCTCAGCGAGTACACCACCACCGAGGAGCAGTATGCCGCGGAATTGAAAGCGGAAGGAACCGAGGAATCGGAGATTGAGGAAAAAGTCGAGGAATTCCGTCGCCGCATCGAAAAGTACAACCAGGACCGCCTTTACCCGAACATGCCGGACTGGCCGGTTTTCTGTTTCTATCCAATGTCGAAACGCCGCGGTGAGGTCCACAACTGGTACGGCGAAGAGCACGAAACCCGCCGCAAGATGATGGCTGGTCACGCCCGCGTTGGCCGCCAGTGGGCCGGAAAAATCCGCCAGCTCATCACCGGTTCCACCGGCCTCGACGAACACGAATGGGGCGTCACCCTTTTTTCCCACAACACCCAGGACATCAAGGAAATTGTCTACCAGATGCGCTTCGATGAAGTCACCGTGAAATACGGTGAATTCGGAGATTTCTACATCGGCCTGCAGCTGCCGTTGGATGAGTTGTTCCGGCGGGTTGGGCTGTAGAAGATCAGCCCTCAGCCCGCTTCAGTTGCGGAAACAACACCACGTCGCGAATCGACTCCGCACCGGTGAGCATCATCATCAGGCGGTCGATGCCGATCCCGATACCGCCGGCGGGCGGCATGCCGTATTCGAGTGAGAGGAGAAAGTCTTCGTCCACTTTCTGAATTTCTTCGCCGGCCTGATCTTCGAGCCGAGCGCGCTGGACGTCCGGGTCATTCAATTCGGAATATCCCGGTGAAATCTCCGCGCCGTTGATGATCAATTCGTAAACATCGACGAGCGAATCATCGTCCGTGTTTTGCTTCGCGAGCGGCACGAGTTCTTTCGGGACATGCGTCACGTAAATCGGATCGATGCATTTTTCCTCGACCAGTTTTTCGAAAACCTGCTGGGTCGCTTCGTAATCCTCCATCTCCGGAGAAATCTCGACCTTCAGCTCGCTCTTGCATTTCTCGACGCGCTGTTCATCCGTGAGATCAAACCAGTCGTCACCCGCTACGCCTTTCACCAAATCCCGATACGGCGTGCGTTGCCATGGGCGGCTCAGGTTGATCGTTTTGGTCACTTCGCCTTCGGCATTTTTGTGTTCGATCTGGAGACCGCCACAATATTTTTCCGCGAGCGTGCAGACCAACTCCTCGACCATGTCGGCCATTTGCTCAAAATCCGCGTAGGCCCAATAGGCTTCGAGCATCGTGAATTCCGGATTGTGACGACGGCTGATCCCTTCGTTTCGGAAACTGCGGTTCAGCTCGAACACTTTGTTGAACCCGCCAACCAGCAGGCGTTTCAAATACAATTCCGGCGCGATCCGCAAGTACATGTCCATGCTC
>JABDJT010000030.1 GCA_013003335.1 Verrucomicrobiales bacterium
CGTTGGATGGGTCCGGCGCGTGTAAAGCGGGCGATCGAGTTGTTGATTGAGGCCGGAAAATCGGCGGACCCGACGGCTCTGTTCAGTTACGCAAACTATCCGACGACGGAATACCTGCTCCCGGCGAACCAGGATTTCGTGTCCTTCAATGTGTATCTCGAGACGGCGGATGCGTTCGGCCACTACCTCGCCCGGCTGCAGAATCTCGCTGGCAACAAACCGTTGTTGATTGCGGAGTTTGGTGTCGATTCGAAGGGGCACGGGGAGGAAAAGCAGGCGGAGATTCTGAGCTGGCATCTCGACGAAGCCTGCGCGGCGGGCCTGGCGGGTACGACAATTTTTGCATGGACGGATAATTGGAAGCGGGGCGGCGAAGCGGTGACCGGCTGGGATTTTGGGTTGGTTCGTCGGGACGGGTCGGCGAAGCCGGCGCTGAAGACGGTTTCGGACCAGTGGGGGGACTTTGATTCCGCGGCCGATGGAGTCGAGTTGCAGAATCCGCCAATGATTTCGGTGATTGTCTGCACGTATCGGGGCTCGGCCAGGATCGGTGAGTGCCTCGAGTCGTTGGAAAACCTGCGGTATCCGGATTTCGAGGTGCTGGTGGTGAATGACGGCGCAGATGAGGCCGTGGCGGAAATCGTGAAGAGATTTCCCGCGGTTCGATTGATCGAAATTGAACACGGAGGGCTGAGTCACGCGCGGAACGTTGGAGCCGAAAAGGCGCGCGGGTCGGTTTTCGCCTACACCGACGACGACTGCGTGGTGGATCGGCACTGGCTGTGGTGGATTGCGTTTGCCTTTCAACAGAATCCGGAATTTTCCTGTGTGGGCGGTCCGAACATTCCGCCTCCGCCGAAGAATTTCGAGCAGGCGTGCGTCGAGGTTTCGCCGGGAGGACCGGCGCACGTTCTGATGACCGACCGCATCGCCGAACACGTGCCCGGCTGCAACCTGGCGGTCCGGCGCGAGGCTTTCATTGAGATCGGCGGGTTCAACCCGATTTTCCGAACGGCGGGTGATGACGTGGATTTTTGCTGGCGATTGATGGACTCGGGATTCGTGATTGGGTTTCACCCGGCTGCGTGGGTCTGGCATTTCCGGCGGTTCAGCATTGGTGCTTATTTGCGACAGCAAAGCGGTTACGGAAAAGCGGAAGCGATGCTGATTCCGCTTCACCCGAACCGGTTTGGTGACATTGGCGGGGCCCGTTGGCACGGGGCGATTTATGAGCCGGCCCGGCACCGGGGTCCGGACAGTTTTTCGCGAATTTACCAGGGGATTTTCGGGTATGAACCCTTCCAGGTCGTTTACGGCGGGAGAGGGGATTCGATTTTTGAATACATCGCGGGGACCATTCAGTGGTTGCTCGTCGCGTGTGTCCTCGTGGGGCTGGGTTACTTTTCGTGGATTCCGGCGGTGGCAGGGATCCTGATGCTTCTCGTTTCGGCCGGGCGTGCCGTTCGGATCGGTTTCGGCGCTCCGGCGGATCGCGAATTTTCCGGATTTCCGGCCCGGGTCTGCCTGAGTTTCCTCGCGTGGGCCCAGCCGCTGGTGCGGAGTTTTCGACGATTCGCAGGCAGCTTGAAGCACACCCGGCTTCCCACGAGATTTCCCGAAGCGATCGGACCGCTTTTTCTACCCGAATTTCGCTGGCTGACCCGCTGGCGGCATTTCCGGTTTTGGAGCGAGGAAGGCAAAACGCGCGATGAATTCCTGGCCGAGATTCTTCACGGAGAAAGCCGGGACGATTTGTTGGTTCGGCCCGGGACGGGCTGGGAGGACTGGGATGTGGACCTGCCGGTCAGCCTGTTCTGGACGCTGCACCTCCGAACCGTGACGGAGTATCACGAGGGCGAAAACCGGCTGACGCGTGCGCGATTGGAATCCCGTCCGACCCTGCTGACGGTGGCCTGGAGGATTGCGGCGTTGATCCTCGTGTTCGTGTTCGGGAGGAGCGGAGAGTTGCTCAATCCGGTGGGAATCGGGTCGATGATCGCCGTGATTTTTCCCGAAATCTTCCTGGTTCGGGCATTCATCGTCGGAAAATCCTGCCTCCTTCGGGCGGCAGAACGGTGCCGGCTCAAGCGTGCGAAATAGCGACTAGTACAAGAAAAACCGCCGGGGTTTTGGATGGATTTGTCAGGTGGTTTTCACGAGCCGACTCCCCAATATCAGGAAAAATCGTTCCGCACTGTATGTCCAAGGTTAATCCGTCTCATCGCCCCGGCGGGCAACTTTAGGTATACCAATTTCGAGGACGGGGTGTCACGGAAAATATGACAGACCGAATGAACAGGGTTTGTTCGGCGAACAACCCTATTGATTCGATTCGTCTTTTACGAGGAGGCGCGCCTCGACCGGAGTGAGTTTGCGTTCTCCCAGTTGAAGTTGCAGCCGTACATTCGATTTCGTTTTACCGTCCTGTACCGGGCGGAAAGTTCCGCGAATGATCGCGACCGGTTCGCTGAACGAAATGGATTGCGGCGGAATGATCCAGGGGCTGTCTTCGTCGATGGACTCGATCGCCAGCCGGGCTTCCGGAGGGATGGATGTCCGATCGAGGGGACCCCGTGACAGGCGGTCGAAATTCAGCTTCAACTTCAACTCATCCCCGTCGGTGGAGTTCGGTTCGGTGGACAGTTCGAGAGTCCGGGAATCTTTTCCCAGCAGTTCGTGATAGAGGGAAATGATTTTTCCGTGGAGCGAGGTGTCGACCGCCTGCTCCATCCATGTTTCGTCAAACCGGTCGCCTTCCTTGCGAATTTCGAATTCATCCAGGATTTCTCCATCGATGGCCTTCGCCCTTACTTCGAGCCGGTTTCCCTCGATCGACACGAGCGTGTAGTGATTGCGGTCATAGGATTTGGCCAGGAGCGGACTGGGCAGGGATCCCCCAACCGGGCCGCCTCCTCCCCCGGTGGTGATGTGAATCACCGGTTTTTTCCCGGGGGGGCCAATCGGGAGATAGCGGCGGTATTGGGGGTGGTGCCCGGTGAAAACCAGGTCCACACCGTGCTGTTCGAGAAGCGGGAGAAAATCTTCCTGTCCGAATTTTGGAATGCCGGCCCGGGTTGCTATCATCGGGACGTGCAATGAAACGATGGTCCATTTCTTTTGATTGGCCTCAAGGTCCGCCTGAAGCCACGCCAATTGTTTTTCTCTCCCTGAGCGGCCGGAACCCGGTCCGTAGCTGTCGAGCACAACGAAGTGAGCGTCGCCCCAGTCGTAACTGTAATAATAGCCCTGCGGAGTCTCTTTGAAAAAGGTCGGGAAATAAGGACCGCCGTCGTGGTTTCCGTAAACCGGCCAGAAGGCGGCGTTCTTGAGATAGGGATAGCCGGGATCGAAAAAACCGGCTTTCCACTCCCCCCAAACATCTCCCCGGTCGACGAGGTCGCCCACGTGAATGACGAAGTCCGCATCTTCTTCGCCCATCCGGTCGAGCAACTGCTGCAGGCCGGGATGATAGCTTTGGGTGTCACCGATGACGCAGAATCGGATGGCGTTCCCCGCCGGAGGAGGAGTCTTGAATGTCCCGGCGGCAGATTTTTCTGCGCAGCGAACCTCGTATCCGATTTCGCTTCCCGGAGGGAGACCGGTCAGCTTGGCGGTGTGCAGGTGGCAAATTGTGTCCCGAACGGACGAGGTTTCCGGCTGCACCTGTGCGGAATACCCTTCGGCAGACACGAGCACTTCGCCCTTCTCGATTGCGCCTTGTGAAACCCAAAAGACGTTTGCTTTCCCGTCGCGGACCTGCGAAACCCACGGCCTGATGTGAAATGGGGTATCGCCCTCCAGCAGCGCCTCGCATTCAAGGATGTGGATCCTGGCCCTGGCCTGGTTGCCCATGGCCACGGGGTGAAAGTCCTCCAGCTTGCGGTAGGAAGCGATGGCCTCCTTCAGTTGCCCTCGTTTCTGGAAAATTCGGCCGATGTTGAGATTCGCCGTTGCGGAGAGATTGCCGGGCACATCCGGGATCGTTTCGACCTGGCGAAACAGTTCGAGCGCCTGATCGGTTTCTTCCAGAACACCGTGGGCCCATGCGGCGTAGAGGAGCGCCTCGGCCCGGGTGTTGGGAGAGGCTTCAATCTCGGCGGCTGCCTCCAGAAGAATGGGGATGGCTTTCCGGTCGTCCCCGTCACGTCGCATGGCGTATCCCATTCGAAGTCGGGCGGTGGCCGCATCGGCCGGAGAGATTGGATCGAGCTTCAGTATCTCCCGGTAGGTCGCGATTGCTTCCGGGAACCGGTTTTCCCGTTCGAAGCAGTATCCGATTCGGATCATGGGCAGTGCTCGATCCTGCGGAGCGAGGCCTGGCAGGGCCGCTTCGAATTCGGGTCGGGCCTCGGCAAATTTGTTCGCGGAGAACAGCGATTCGGCGCGTTTCAACGGGGAGTCATCGCGTCCCGGCGATGTTGCGATGGCTGCGACGATGAGCAAGAAGGTTCCGCTGATGCCGGTGAGTTTTGCTCTCATTCGACCATCGTGCCGGAATCGCCGCAGAAATTCCAGTTCCGTCGAATGACGCAAATGACTACCGGGTTTCCTACTTCGAAAGGTCGGCGATCGCATCGGCGAGCCGTGTTCCGCGGTCTTCCCAGCGAAACGCGGACGAGCATTTTTCGAAGGCGCTCGCACGCATTTGGTTCAGGTGATCGATGTCATCAATGGTTTCCACGATTCCATGGACCAGGTCCTCGGTGTTTCGCTCCAGCAGGATTTCTTCGGGCGATTGGAGCGGGAGACCGTCGACGGCGCACTCCAGACCGGCGATCGGAAGATTGTGAAACACGTAGTCGAGTTGCTTGAGCTTAAAGCCGCCGCCCAGTTCCTCGACGATCAGGCCCATTCGGGCGTTGAGCAGGTAGGGAGACATGTTTGGAACGGTCCCAACGAAATTGACGCTGGGAAACCGCTCAGAAATTTGTGCACAGAATCGGGGATTCGTTTTTCCTACGATCTGCAGTTCGATTTTCGACAGAGCGAGAGGCAACGCGGCTTTCTCCAGAAAAATTTCCAGGTTCATTCGCTTCGCGATCCATTCGAACGAACCGCTCATGATGACCCGGCGGGGGATTTCTTCCGTGATCTTGTGATCGGGATACACATCTCCGTGGTAGCCGGGCGTGAGGCAGAGATAGTTCTGCTCCGGGAAATTTTCCCGATAGGCATCGACTTCCGTATCCGTGATGGCTGTGACGAGATCCGCTCCGGCACACAATTCGTTTTCGAGCCGCGCATATTTTTCTGCGTCCCATTTCAAAATCGTCTTTTTCAGGAGTGGATCGCGCGACTTGCTGGCAATTTCACGTCGGATCTTGGCCTCGTGGTTGTGGGAAATGTAGATGATTCGTGGGCGGGGCCGGACTCCGTTGTGGAGATTTTTCTCGCGCAGCACATGCAGCGCCCAACCAATGGCGGCATGATCAATGATCACTGCGTCCCAGGTTTCGTCGTCGAGAGCTTTGCGAAAGGCTTCTTCCGGCCCTCCATTTTTGAGCCGATAGGCGTCGCCGGGCAAACTGGTGAGAAGGCTGCCCAGCCGGCCACCCAGATCCGGGGTTCCGAGGCGCCAATTCACGCCCTGCTCGTCAGTGTATTCGGAAAAATGGGTGCCATCACCAACAGCTTGATCGCTGTTGTCGTGGGCGATGACAGTGAGCTCGACTCCAGCCTCGGCGAAAGAACGGATCAATCCGTCGGAATAGATCAGTTCACCGCTGTTAATGGGACGAGGATACTTGCGAGTAAGCCAGAGGCAGCGCATGGGATTCAAAAATCTGTGTTTGGATCGAGTTCGCGTGGTTAAAAATACCATAAAAACCAAAATTAAACAAACTTTTAGATTCGTACATTGCGAAAATTTGCAGAATTTAGATATCTCCTCTCGCGAATGAGAAAAATCGACGTTTTGCAGGGATTTCAGCGCGATCAGGACGGGCTGGTTTTACACCAGTTCCCGGATCGGGCGCGAAGCAGTCATCGTGTTGAGAACGTCGTTGGATAGACCGTCCATCACGCGCACCTCGTTGAGGTCCAGCAGCGTATGCAGGATCGTGGCGGTGAGATTTTCCATCGTGACCGGGCTTGAGGCGGGTTCGCCGCCCCGCTTATCGGACTGCCCGACGATCTGGCCGGTTTTCAATCCGCCGCCGTAAAGCAGAAGCGGAGCAATTCTTCCCCAGTGATCCCGGCCGGCACGCTTGTTCATTACCGGGTTCCGACCCATTTCGCCACAGCAAACCAGCAGGATTTTTTCACCAAGACCGCGGTTCTCGCAATCCTCGATGAAGGCGGAAACCGCGTGATCAAACGGTGCGCCGACGTATTCCATGCCCTCGGTCATGGTGGCGTTGTTCTTGTCGGCGTGCATGTCCCAGACGAAATTCGAAGTAACCGTGACGAATCCCGCTCCGCGTTCGCAGAGCCGCCGGGCCAGCAGCATCTGTTTCCCGATGGACTGGCTGTGATCCCGATAGCGTTGATGATTGTTCCAGACTTTACGGATCGAATTCGGATTCACCAGCGGAGCGGTGTCGTATCTTGCGAGCGTTTTCGGATCTTCTTTCGAAAGGTCGAAGGCCTCGGAAATTCCCCCCAGGATCGTGTCGAATGCCTGCTCGTGAAATCCGGTCAATCCGCCTTCACCTGATCGGCCTTCGAGATTGCGTTTTACCTCGTCCAGGTTTTTCAGGAGCGACCGCCGGTCTTCCATCCGGTCGCGATCCATCCGCAGCGTCATGTCCGTCTGCATCGTGCCGCCTTCGCCGGGTTCAAAAGGCGCATAGGCTGCTCCGAGCGGACCGGCCGAAGCAAAATCTCCGAATTTTTTGATTTGTTCCATCGCCTCCGGGTTCACAGCCTTCGGATAAATCGCGATGTTTTTCGGCATACCGGAAACCGGATCGTTTGGTCCGGCAACACGGGTGTAGAGGGATCCAATATTTGCGCCGAGCGAGTTTTTCCCGACGATCGGCTTGATGTCGTGGCTGCCGGTGCCAGTGGTAAAAGAACGCACCACGGCTGTTTTGTGGGCCAGCTTCGCCAGTTTTTGAAACGTGGAACCGTAGGTGACGCCTGTGAGCGAGGTCGGAATCTCGCCGGTGGCGGAACGGATTCCCATGGGCTGATCCATTTTCGGATCAAATGTTTCGGTTTGCGACGGCCCACCGTGCATGAACACGAAAACGACCGATCGATCCTTGACCAGCCCGGAATTCCCGGACTTGGCGGCGAGGAATTGAGGCAGGGACATCAGGCTCCCGCCCAGGCCGAGACTGCCTACGCGAAGAAAAGATCGTCTGTCACCGATTTGGATCATATTTCGAAACAACAGGGTCTGTTCCTCGAACCCACCCTGTTGACTCGGAAAGCGTATCGCAGAACAAGTGCGGAGGGAAGTGCGTGTCTGCGTGTCGGTGCAACCTGTTCAACCCGAATGAGGGTTGCGTAAGGACGACGGATTTTAGACAAGACAAGGAACCGATTTCGTGTTATAACACCCGTCCTTCCAACTCAGCCCTCTCCCTGAAGGATGCGTTGTGTGGGACTCCGAAACGCAACATGAATGTCGTGACCCGAGCTTTTCCAAAGCTTTCACCTCTCCGTTTGGCTCTCCTCTGTGGATTGAGCCTGGTGGCTGGTGGAATGGTTACATTTGGACAGTCGGCTCCAAAAATCGATGCTGTCGATGTTTGGTTCCGAGCGTGGAACCTGATCCAAATGGCCGAAAAACTCGAGCAGGATGGCGATTATCTCGGGGCCCTGAACAAGTATAATGAAGCGCTGCCTCTGCAAAAGGGCGTGCATGAAGAGTATCCGAATTTCCATCCGGAAATCGTGAAAGAGCGCCTTCGGATGATCCTGGAAAAGCAGCGTGAAATTCGCGAGAAACTGAAAAACCAGGCCCGCGGAATTCCGGACACGCCGCCGAAAATGGAGGAGCAGGTTGGGCCACCCAACCCGGTGCCGAGCGGCGCCCGTCCCGGCGACACTCAGCAGGTGGGTTCCGGCGAATTTCAACTTCCGAAATGGCCGGAGACGAACGGGGGTACCACTGGCAATGGATTTACGCCGAATCGAAACCCGGTTCAGGTTGCGCCGCCTCCGACAGGGGCCGGGGTTCAGAATCAGAATATCATGCCGCCGACCGGAGTTCCCGCTCCGAACGTGGCTGGCATGTCGATTTCCGAGTTTTACGAATACCAGATGAAGGTGAAGGACCAGCAGATTGCCTGGTTGCTCCAGCAAAAACAGCTCCTGGATCAAAAGGTGGGGGAGAAGGACCGGATGTTGCAGCAGGCCGATGTGCAGTTGAAGCAGGCGATGCAAAACGAAGCAAATCTCCTCGCCCAAATCCGCAAGCTGGAAAGCAGTGGGGGCGGCGGTTCAAATCGCGAAGCGGAACTGAAAAAACTGCTGGATGACGCAGTGAAACAGGTTCAGGACGCCAATGCCCGCAACCAGTTGTTACAGTCTGAATTGGCTCAGGCCCGCACCGAGATCAATCAGTTGCGCAATCGGGTCGCAGAGATTGAGAATGATCGCGACATGGCACTCAGCATGTCCGGCAATGATGGAGGAAACGAGAAGCTTCGCGAACTGATCGAGAAAAACTCCAAGCTGCGGGAAGATCTCGAACGAATTCAGAGTGCGGCTGATCACTTCAAGCAACTCGACCGGGAAAAAACCGAGGAAATTGCCCTGTTGAGATCGAAGATCAACGAAGTCATCACGGAACGGGATGCGATCGCCGAACAGAACGCACAATACCAATCCCGGATCGAGGATCTGCAGCGTCAACTGACTCTACTTTCCGATGGTTTAACCAACGAGGAAGCCATGCAGATTGCGGAGGGAAATCCGATGGTGGCAGCCGAAAACGAATTGTTGAAGGGCGTGATTCTGAAACAGCTTCAACGGCAGGCGCAGCGGAAAATGGCCACCGAATTGCTTCTCGCACAGCTCGATAAACTCGAAGTCCGCTCCCAAACCCTCGACGCCTTGATCGCTGATATGGCAAATGGAGTGACGTTGACGGAGAGCGAGAAAAACATGTTCAAAACGCCGGCGCTCAACGAGCTGATTGAAGAATCGGAGAAGGCCGCGAACAACTATCAGCCGGGGACATCCACCACCGTCGTGGTTGGCGGGAACGGCGAGGTGGAAGAACAGGCGCTCAGCATGGAATTGCAGCAGGTGCAGCAGGGTGCCCGCCTTGCTTATATGGACAAGGATTTCGCGACTGCGGAGAAAGGCTACGAGCGTTACCTGGAATACCGGCCCAACAATGTGTCGTGCCTCTACAATTTGTCCCTGGTCAAAATAACGCTTCAGAAATACGAAGACGCAGAAAACTACCTGCAGAAGGCGATCAAGCTGAAAGACGATTTCGGTCCTGCCTATTATCTTCTGGGGCGGACCTATTTTAACCAGGGGCGGCATGACGAAGCTCTCGACAGCTTGCGAACCGGTTTGGAGCATGATCCGAAAAATGCCAAGGCTCACAACTGCGTCGGCGTCATTTCCAGCCAGCGTGGCTGGGTGCAGCAGGCGGAGGAATCCTTCACCCAGGCCGTGGAGATTGATCCCGACTACGGCGACGCGCATTTCAATTTGGCTGTGTTGCTTGCGGCCGGGGAATCACCGGATGATGCACCCCGGGTCAGAACACACTATTTCAAAGCCCTTCACCTGGGGGTCCCGCGCGATGCTTCCATTGAGACATTCCTCAAGCAGCGAGAGCTCTCGACTCCCGAGGGCGAAATTACGGTGGGAATGGTTCGTGGTGAGTAGTTCTCCGGAAAACGAACCACCAGGGTAGATTCAAACGGCAGCCGGGTTAAAAAGCAGTTGATGTCGAGCCCGACTTTTCCTACCTTCCCCGCCCCGCCTCAAACGGCTGAAACTTTCTCTCAAAAATCGAATCATGCTCGCTCAGATCCGTCACTTTCAAAAAGGTATCCTGATCGTGGTCACCATCATTATCGTGATCGCATTCGCCTTCCTCTACTCTGATTTCGATTTCGTCCGCGGGACGATGGGTGGCGGTTCGAACTGCGTCTTCAAGGTCTATGGAAACTGTTACCGGCCCAAGGAAGTCGTCAAATTGCAGAACAGTTTCAACGTGGCGAGAGACTTTGGAATGGAAGATTTCGCCATGACGCTTTTTGGAGTGCGCCGCGAGGATTCCGATCGCACGGAGTTCGCCGAAAGCCTCGTCATTTTGAGAAAGGAGGCAGATCGAATGGGGATTAAGCCGAGTCAGGAGGAAATCCAGGCAGCTGTTCCCAAGCTTCCGATCTTTCAGCGATTGCCGTGGATTGACAGCAAGGCCGTGCAGCAAAGCCTGGCCCAATACGGATTCACACTCGGGGATTTCAATGACCTGGTGGGGGATTACCTCGCCTGGCAACAGTTGAGAGACCTGGTGAGCGCGGGAATTGAACCTCTTCCCGAAGAGGTGGACCGGTTCTACAACCAGCGTTACCAGCGTTACACGGCACACGCGATCGATATCGATCGGGATTCATTCGCCGACAAAGTTGAGATCACCGACGAGGAAATTCAGAAATATTACGACGACAACAAGGACAAAGATCTCAATCTGAAGACGGATCCAAAGCGCGGATTTGAAGTCGTGGTTTTTGCGAAAACCCCGGACGCCGAAAACGCCACGGAAGAGGAAAAGGCCAAGGCACGGATCGAGTTTCGAAAATGGGTGAACCGGATTTATTCCGATCTGGCAGCCAATCCCGATGAGTTCCGGAAAATTGCGGAGTCGAATGTCAACGTCGTGGAATTGAACAGCATTCAAACGCGGGCGCTGGAGCCATTTGCCATCGGTGGCGCCCCGGACTTCATCAAGGACGAACCCGAGGTCATCAACACGCTGTTTTCCGACCTGGTGCAGGAAGGGAAGATCACCACGCCGTTCGATCTGAGCGATGACCGCATCGCGGTTTTCAAGATGACCAAAAGAGTGGAACCGGAGTTGTTGCCCCTGAAAAAGGCGAAGGACCAGATCGTCAAAGCTCTGAAAGTGACAAAGTCCAACCAGATGGCCAACGACGAAGCCAATGAGGCGAGGCAGAAAATCCTGGATGCGGTCAAAGCCGGAAAGTCGTTTGCGGAAGCCGCCAGGGAAGCGGGTCTTGAGACGCGGGAGTTGCCCAATTTTTCCATTGCTGAACCTCCGGCTGAGATGGAAGACGCCGTGGCAATCCGGAATGCGGTGATTGGCCTCGCTGAAGGAGATGTCAGTCCGGTGGTGACCAAATCGGGCGGCAAAGGCTACCTCATCGTTCACGTGGATAAGATCGTGATGTACGAGGACACGTCGCAGGAGTCGCGCAAGAACATCATCGATATCTCCATGGAGCGGGAAATTCAGCGGAACCTGTTCGAAGCCTGGTTCAATCGCCGGAAAGCAGCCTCGAATCTCTGGCGCAACCCCAATGCCCGCTACATGACGTCCGGTCGTTAACATAATGGCCGTGCCGGATCGAGACGATTTGTTTGATGACGCCAATGGCGACCTGGCCGTGGGCGACCTGGAAGCTGCAATCGAAAAATACCGGCAGTGCGTCGAGATCGATCCGGAATTTTTTGATGGCTGGCACGCACTCGGAATGGCCCTGATGAAAACCGGGAAACTCAAGGAAGCGATTGGCGCCGGGCTTCAGGCGACAACGCTGCAGCCCAACGATTTACTCGCCTGGACCGCCCTCTCGCAAATGTATGTTCAGGACGGCCAAATTGGAGAGGCAGAGGACGCCAAAGCAAATGCGCGAATTCTTTCCCTCGGTGGCAGGATCGTGAAGGACCCGAAGTGAATTTCAGGGATTCCCGAACACATATTTGCCGGCTTCCAGCTTGACGTTCGGCGGCTGATTCATCATTTCGAAATAGTCGTAGCCTTCCTTCAAGTTCGCCCAGAATTCGAGCCATTTCGCCTTCTTGTCTGCTTCCTCATTCATCCGGGCGTCGGTCATCCGAAACGGGAAAGAGTGGACGCGAAAAAACTTCTGGTTATTTGTGAGCGCGGCGGCAGCGAGAGTATAAATCTCCTCGATCAGCGGATCAGTCATGGCGTAACAGCCGATCGAAACGCAGGCGCCATGCACCATCAGGAAGCTGCCAGTCCTGCCATGGTATTCGTCATAGGCGTTGGGGTAGCCCAGATCAAAAGAGAGGTGAAACCGGCTATTGGGGTTCATTCGTCCCGGCGTGACGAAGTAAAAACCTTCCGGTGATTGCCCATCTCCCTCTTTCAACTTCGGCCCGAGTTTCCCCGACCACTTGCAGATCTTATACGTCTTGAAATGGGTGTACGTAGTATCGTTTTCCCCCTGTAAAAACACTTCCAGTTCACTCTCCTCCTTGAAAATCCGGATAAAAATCGGATCACCGATTTTCAGGCCCAACTTTTCGAGTTCCGGTTTCAACAAAGGCGCGACCCGTTTCGAGGCCGCTTTTGATCGGGAACTGACCGGAAGCTTTTTCCCGGTGGCGGATGGAGTCGGAGAATTTCTGGCAATAGCCGACGGGTCGGCTGGATCGCGGGAAAACCAGGCTTTCACCATTTCGACCGCTTTCGATCCAACAGGGTTGGTTTGTTGAACAGACCCTGTTGTTGAGGGGGAATCTCCGTACAGGTAGTCCTGCAAAATCCACGGAGTCGCGGCTGCTCCTGCGAGTGCAGCGATTCCCAAAAACGCGCGAAAAGCTTTCATCCCGGTCGATGGAGTAGTTTGAAATTCGAGATATTCAACATACCACAATTATTAGAAGAATCGCGGTTGATTTGCCTCTTTCTTTCCCGAAATTCCCTGCTCTTCTTTACGGTCGAAATTTTTCGGTCCTTTCCCTCGATTTTCACTTCCTCGCCATGTCCAGTGAATCCGATCCTGTTCCCGCCATCGGTGTGATTGGTGGCTCCGGCCTCTACGAAATTGACGGATTTGAAGATCCGGAGGAAATCCGGGTCGAAACCCCGTTTGGTCCGCCGTCTGATGCCATCATTTCCGGTAAATTTGCCGGTCGGCGAGTGTGCTTTTTGCCCCGACACGCTCGCGGACACCGGATTCTGCCGAGCGAGTTGAATCACCGGGCAAATATCTGGGCGCTTCGTTCTCTTAATGTCAGGTGGATCATAGCGGTTACGGCAGTGGGGTCGCTTCGTGAAAAGTATGAGCCGCGCCACATCGTTTTGCCGGATCAATTTTTCGACCGGACCAGCCAGCGGCCGGATGCCACGTTTTTTGGAAATGGAATCGTGGCTCATATTGATTTTGGCGACCCGATTTCGGAAAGACTGCGGACCTTGCTGGCGGAATCGGCCGGAAACCTGGGTCTTACGGTTCACGATGGAGGAACGTACGTAAATATGGATGGTCCGGCATTTTCCACCCGGGCAGAGAGCGAGACCCACCGGAAGCTCGGATTTGATGTCATCGGTATGACGAATTTGCCGGAAGCCAAGCTCGCCCGCGAAGCTGAGGTTTCACTCGCGACGCTGGCGATGATCACGGACTACGATTGCTGGAAGGTGGAAGAAGGTAATGTAAACGCCCACGCCGTCATCGAGCATGTCCAGGCCAATGCGGAAAACGCGAAGCGGGTTTTGGCGACTGTCATTTCGAAAATCCCGGAAACGCCCGATTGGCCGGAGCATCAAGCGCTGGATACGGCTTTGATTACGGACAAAAACCTGTGGCCTGAGAAAACAGCGCTCGATTTAGCCCCAATTCTGAAGAGATTCTGAAAAGATTTTAAAATTATTCCCGAAATTTATTTAAGATTTGCAAAATAATTAAAAATTCTTTATCTTGCTCATTTTCCACTCTGAACCGTTTCTTCGATTGAGCACTCGAAACTTCATTTCTCTCTTCCTTGCAACTTCCCTTTTGCTGGGGTTTTCGACCAGTTGTCGCACTCCTGCCGAGACTTCGCTGGCGAAGCGCGGTGAGGTGTTCATGTCGAAAAAGCACCGAAAAAAAGCCGGGGAGGGCTTGGACAATGGCTGGGATCCGGGTTCCCGGATTCGGGGAAGCGTGGGCCGGAAAGATTCCTATCGCAGCGTCAATACTTCGGCGCGGGTTTTGGCACTGACATTTGACGATGGTCCGCATCCAACCAACACGCCGCGCTTGCTGGACATGCTGAAAAAGCGAAACGTGCGGGCAACCTTTTACGTGGTGGGGTCGAACGCCCGTCGTTACCCCCACATTATGCGCCGGATGATCGCCGAAGGCCATGAAATCGGGAATCACACGTTTTCCCACAGCGACATGAAAAAGATGTCCAAAACGGCGATCAAATCCGATTTGCAGCGCACGCAGCAGATGATTGTCAGTGGATGTGGCGTGACTCCGCGGACGATGCGACCTCCCTATGGATCCATCACGGCCGATCAGAAATCCTGGATTCGACGCGAGTTGGGATATCCGACGATTACCTGGTCGGTTGATCCGGAGGACTGGAAAAAACCGGGTTCCAGCGTGGTTTCCAGCCGGTTGATCAATGGCGCCAAGCCCGGCGCGATTCTTCTCGCGCATGATATTCACGCCCCGACGATTGATGCGATGCCCCGCACGCTCGATACCCTTCTTTCGAAGGGATACCGGTTCGTCACCGTGACCCAGCTGATCGCGCTGGAAGGACAGGGGTAAATTCGATCCGGCAGAGTTGGATCAGCGAACGAACCCTGTCGGTTCGTTTTTTGTAAAAGTCTGGACATTTGTGTTTTGATAACTTGCATTATTTTAAAAAATGTGGGAAAATCTCTCAAATTCTATAATTTTCACAGAATGGAGACTCAAACTTTACCCACCCACGATGGCGTTCCGGATGAGAAACAGAGCATGGAAGCCATCCGTGATTTGTTATTTGGGCAAAAAACCCGGGAAATCGGAGATCAGATTGGGGAAGTGGAAAGTCGTCTGAAGAATTCTATTTCTGAACTGGAAAACCGCCTGAACAACCGGTTTGAATCCCTCGAATCATTTGTGAAGGCGGAAATTGGATCGGCCAAGGAGCAGTTCGATTCGGAGCGTTCGGAGCACGAAAAATTTCAAAGCGAGGCGGGCGAAAAAGTCAAAACGCTTGGTGATTCGTTAAACGACCGGTTTGGGAAGGTGAAAGAAGATTTGAAGAAACTGGAATCAGAGAACAGGAACCAGGTTTTTGAACGCACGAAGGCCCTCTCCGATGAGATTGCGGATCTTTCGCGGCGAATTCACGAAAAGATCGATGGCGAAATGGGAAATCTCCGGAAGACGGCGGCGCGCAAAAATGAATTGAGCGAGCTCCTGATCGAACTGGGAATGCGCATGCAGCCGAAAGACGAGGACGGTGGTGATCACGATCGCCACCACGATTGAACCGGTTGAAGTTCCATCTCCGGCTTTCCGGAGAATCATGGTGAGATGAACGATCCTGCATTCAACAGAACCCATTCGAGCCCGGTGGCGGAGAACGATTCGCCGTCCGCGGAATTTTCGAGGGTGCGGGAATTGCTCGTGGGAACCGAGACGCGGGAACTGGAGAAGATTCGGGAGCGACTCACGGAAGTGGAAACGATTTACCGGCGAATTCAGGGAGAGTTGGAGAATTTGGAACAGTCGAAAGACTGGATCGACAACCGGGTTCGAAAGGTGGAACAAGGGGAAGATCTCGTGACGGAACATTTGCCGGCTGCCCTGAACCGGCGGGATAAGGAGAATGACAACGCGGTACCGGAGCCGTTGGTGAAAGCCCTCTCTGATCCGGTGGAAATCTGCCTCGAGCGGAGCGTCGGGAAGGATCGAATCCACATGGCCAAGGTGCTGGCCCCGGCAGTTGACGCGATTCTTGAGAGCCGGAAAACGAATTGGAAAGAGGCCATCGCTGGACGGGTTCATCTTGGGAAAACCGGTCGGGCTGTTCTGGATCACCTGTGGATCGGTTGTGCCATTGGTGTTCTGGCCCTGGGTGCCGCCCTCGGCCTTACGATTTATTCCTTCAAAAAGAAAAGCCGTTGGGATGACGCGATGGTTGCTCTGCGGGAGGAGCCGGGGATAGAGGTGCTTTTCGAAACCCACCCGATCTGGGGAAAACCTGTGGTTTCCGGTCTGCGGGATCCACATCCTGATGCAACGAAGCCGGAGACAATCCTGCAGAAATTTGAGATTAATCCCTCGCATACGAACTTGAGTTTTGCTGATTTTAATTCAATCGGCACGGTGTATTCCTCGAAGCGGAGTGAAGAGGAAATGAAGCAATTCGAAGAACTGCGCAGCACGATGGTGGAGGCTTTCGGGGGGATTGCATCGTCCATGTCCGAAGCGCTGGAGGAAGACCTGGAGCGGATGACGCAGGCGCTGTTTCGTGTCCGGTTCCCGGAGGCTGCCGGAAAAGCGGATATCTACCTGGAGGACGGGCGCTGGTATTTGCAGGGGCAACTGGAGGAGCCGCTGTATTCTGAAGTGGTCGCTGAATTGCCCCGTCTGAAACTGACCGGGCAGGTGAATACGGATGATTTGCAGAACACATCCAAAACCAGGCTGGAGGAGGTTCGGGCCGAAATTGAGGAAACGACATTTATCTTTCTGTCCGGTTCCGGGGAATTGTCTGAAGACGGGCAGCGTCAGAGCGAGCGTATTTCCGTCCTGGTGTCGGAGCATGAAAGGCTAACTGGCGATCTCGATTTACAACCGGCCAATTACGAAATTCACGCCCTACCCATCGTGGGGGATGCGGAAGGGAATCGGGTTCTGGAAAGGCTCCGCATCCGCGCGGTGGAAAGTTTCCTGAAAAAGGGCGGTGCGAAAGACGGGCAGATCTTGCCCGGAGTGCATGATACCGAAGTTCAGGAAGGACGAGTGGGTGTATACGTAAAGGTCATTCCGGACGAGAGCGAAGCGGAGTAAATCGAGTGGGGGAGAGGGTTCGGGAAACGACTTTCAAAGACGGTTCAGGCCGCTATGATGGGACCGTGAAATGGTATTACGAACTGCACGCGCAGCGTTTCGGCCCCGTTCCGGTCGATGAACTGGTCCGGCTGGTCGAAGACGGAACCATCACGATCGATAATCTCGTCTGGCGAAAGGGAATGCCTGACTGGGCACCACTGCGAGAGGCTGGAATTCTGCAAAATGAAAAGGGGGAAGAGCTGGCAATTTGCGCGCATTCAGGCCGAATTCTGGAGAAATCCAAACTGGTTCCCTACGGCGATCAGTTCGTAGCACCGGAGCATCGCGAGGAGTTTGTGCAAAATCTGATGGAAGGGGCGCGGACGACGACGCAGGCGGCTGAATACGGGGAAGCCCCGACCGATTTTCCCGTGAACGTCGGAAGCTGCTTCGGGCGTGCCTGGGGGGTTATGGCGAACGATTTCTGGATGGTGGTCGGAGTCACGGCCTTGATCATCATCTGCATTTCCGGCGCTTCGCAAATTGGAGCAGGGATTGTGCTGACGATTCCCCTCGCTGCCGGATTGAATTACTATTTTCTGCGGAAAGTACGTGGCCAGCCGGCGGTGTTCGAGGATTCTTTCAAAGGATTCAAAATCCAGTTTGGACAGCTCATGCTGATGAATCTCGTAATTACCGGGATCGCCCTCGGAGTGGTGTTCCTGTTGATGGGGATCGGCATATTGCCGGTGATTCTCATGGCCGAATCAATCGAAGGCTCAGGGGCGGAAGCGGGACTGGTGATCTGGCTGGTGGGATTTTTCACCTTTTATCTGATTGCCGTCATCTATTTGAATTCGGTTTTCGCATTCGCTCCGTTTCTCTGCATCGACAAGCGAATGGGCCAGTGGGACGCCATCAAGTTGAGCGTCCGCACCTTCCACAACCGGTTTTTCGCCTGCTTTGGATTTTTCATGCTGACCTGGCTGATTTCGATTGCCGGAGTTTTGCTCCTCTGCATCGGCAGCTTTGTCACGACTCCCTGGATGACGGCAGCGATGGCTTTTTTGTACGAAGACATTTTTTGCCAAAACAGGCTGCAACGCGCCAATCTTGAAGCCTGAATGGAATCTCCCGCCGCACAGAACCCGCCCACTCGCTGGGAAATCCTGGTCCCGCCCGGCATCACGGTCCTCGGTATAAGCGGATTGCTGATTGCGGCGCGGTTTTACGACAAGCTTCCACTGAAACCGCCGGACTGTGGTTTTCGAACGGTAACGGGACTTCCCTGCCTTGGCTGCGGCGGTACGCGTTCGATGATGGCTCTGTCCCGGGGAGAAGTCGTTTCTTCATTTTTGTTCAATCCCTTGATCTTTGTGGGAGTCCTTACGGTTGCCATCTGGGCGGCAATCTCCCTCAGGCGGGCATTTGCCAAACCCCTGGCCGGCAGTGAAAAGGCACCAGTTAACCCGGCGAAGCGGCGAAAGCGAAACCGGATTCTCATCGTGGTTCTGGTTGGACTGGCCGTTTTGAACTGGCTCTACCTGGTGAAGTATTTGCCCGCCGCCTGATGCCCATGGAACTGAATCTGGCTGGAAAAAAAGTAATCGTATTCGGTGCCGCTCAGGGGATCGGGCGGGCCATCGCGGATGCGTTCGCGGCAGAAGGATGCCATGTGTGCTATGCGGATCGAAAATCCGGAATTTCCGGGATAGCGGAGGAACAGACTTCCGTTTGCGACATCGCAGACTACGAATCTGTCCGGAAAACCGTTCGGGAATTCTCCGGAGAAGGAGGGATTGATCACGCAGTTTGCGCTGCGGCGATCGGATCCGGTAAGTTCGGGTTCCCCTTTTGGAATTTGGAGCCGGAAGATTGGAGGCCGGTCCTCGATGTATCCCTGCTTGGAACGGTGAACGTCGCCCATGCC
>JABDJT010000062.1 GCA_013003335.1 Verrucomicrobiales bacterium
CTGACGAAGCTGCCGAACTTCGTGCCGAGGCGACTGCTGCGCTCGCGAAGATTGATCCGGCTCGCGGCGAGAAAGCGGCGCTGGCCCTGGCCGACGCGAAAAACATGCGGGACCGGCAAAACGCTTACCGAATCCTCGCGGGGATCGATTCGGAGACCGTTGCAATATTTCTCGAAAGACGGGTGAACAACATCGAGAACGAGTGGGACGGAGCCAGGCTCGACCTGATCGAGGCCGCGGAAAAACGCGAGGAGGATCATGTCAAAAAAGCCGTCGCAGAATACAAGGCCGGGCTCGGAGCTGATCCCCTGGCAATCTTTTTCGATCTTTGTGAAAAAGGTGGCACGGCGAAAAACGGTAAAACGATTTTTCTGACCCACGCTGCCGGCCAGTGCTCAAAGTGCCACCGCATCGGCGACGACGGAGGCGAAGCCGGCCCGCGACTCGATGATGCCGGGAAAAAATACGACACGAAATACCTGCTTGAATCACTCGTGAACCCGAGCGCGGTCGTGATCCCCGGTTACGGAATCACCCTCGTGACTCTGAAAGGCGGTGAATCTGTCGGCGGGGCGCTGATGCGCGAGGACGACGAAAAGATCGTGCTGAAAGTTCCTTCGGCTGAAGACCCGGCCGTGCAGGTCGAACGCGAAATCGCGAAATCTGAAATTGATGTGCGTCAGCCACCCGTTTCCGCCATGCCGCCGATGACCGCTTTCCTGACCAAGCAGGAACTCCGCGATCTCGTTGCCTATCTCGCCCAGCAGAAAAAATCGGTTCCCGGCTCCAATGCGGGTGATCACGGGGCGAAAAAGAAGAAGCCGGAAAACGAATGAACCGGGTTGGTTTGATGAACCGATCCTGTTGAGTCGTTTTTTCCTGAAAGCAAACGCCCATGCCCAGCCCCATCGTTCTCGCCGGCCAGACGGCCCTCAACGCGACCTTGTATCACCGCGTGCAGTTTAATCCGCCTGATTCTGTCGTGCTGATCGATTTTGGGGACCGCTCGATCCTGATCGTGCGGGACATCGAAATGGATCGCGCACGCAAGGAAGCCCGCGCCGACGAGATTGCCTGTGCGGCCGATTTTGAACCGGAAGGCGGGCTGTCGGGTGACCGCGATACAGCGCTGGCGCAAGCGGCAGCCGAATGCGTCCGCCAATCAGACTCGGATTTCGTGACGGTGGACCGGACGTTTCCGTTCCTGTTCGCCCACGAATTGAAGCAGGCTGGAATCGAACTCGAATATTCGCCCGAACTCGGCGTCCTCGAGCGGCGAACGAAGTCTGCGGAGGAGATCGAGCATCTCCGCCACGCTCAGGCCGTGACAGGTGAAGCGATGACAATGGCCTGCCGGGCTATTTCACGCGCGAAACCGGACGACGACGGAAATCTGCAACACGAAGGGGAAGTGCTGACCTCCGAACGGCTGCGGCGGATGATCACCGCGTTTTTGATCGATCGCGGGTTTTCCAATCACCACGACTCGATTGTGGTAACCGTGCCGCACGTGGCCGATTGCCATCACTTTGGAGCCGGACCGCTGAAAGCGAACCTGCCGGTGATCGTCGATATTTTTCCGATGGACAACGCGACCCGCTATTGCGGTGACATGACGCGAACGGCGATTTGCGGCGAGCCATCGGAGGAGGTCGTGAAAATGCACGCGGCTGTCCGCGATGCGAAAGCGGCGGGTTGCGAGGCGCTGGGACCGGGGACGACCGGTGAAGCGGTCCACCGGGCGGTTGCGGAAGTGATCGAGGGTCGTGGCTTTTCGATGGTCCGCGGCGATGCGAGGCATGGATTGACGGTTCCCTCGATGCGTCATGGAACGGGCCACGGAATCGGGCTGGATGTGCACGAGCCGATCCTGCTTGATGACGGCGGCGGTGAGATTTTACAGGGCGAAGTTTTCACGGTGGAACCGGGTTTGTATTCGGCAAGCCTCGGCGGGGTCCGCGTGGAAGACATGGTCGTGGTGACAGAAAACGGGCACGAGATCTTATCACCCGTGTCGGAAACTTTGAATTGGGATTGAGGCAGAACGAGTTGCCGAGCAGCAGTTCCTGATGCACGTTTTCGAGATCACGATGCCGAACTTGATTTTTGCAGCCGGAGGCGGTGGCGCCGCGGAACGATATGACCGGACTGCCGTCGAGACGGCTCTCGAAGTGTTGGAACTTCCGGCTGAGGCTGCGACCCGTTTTATTGAAGCGCTCGAACAGGCCGCGGGTGCTGGAGCCGATTCCGGTTCAGTGGGGTTGCTGATTCTCTATTTCTGCCTTGCGATCGGGGTGTCGTTTTTCTGCTCCGTTTTTGAGGCGGTTTTGCTTTCGGTGACCCGGCCGTATATCGCAACGCTGAAACGGGATCGACCCAGGCGGGGTGCGGCTCTCGAGGGGCTGAAAACGCGGATCGACCGACCGTTGACGTCGATTTTGACGCTGAACACGATTGCCCACACGATGGGAGCGATGGGCGTGGCCTCGCAGGTGGCAGCCCTGACAGGGGGAGGGATTTGGGAAACGCTGGCCAGTGCGTTTATGACGCTGGCCGTGCTGATCGCATCGGAAATCATCCCGAAAAATCTCGGGGCACGGTATTGGAAAACTTGGGCACCGTGGGTCACCGTTAGCCTGGTCTGGCTGTCGAAAGCGATGACGCCGATCGTGAAACTGATCGGGTTGTTCAGCAAAGGCGGGCATCATGCCGACACGTTCAGCCGCGACGAGCTGACCGTGATGGCCGAGATGGGCCGCCGCGAAGGGAAATTGCACGAGGATGAATCGCGGGTCCTGAATAACCTTCTGGAACTCCGGAAGACGACGGTCAGCGCGGTCAAAACGCCGCGCGTGGTGGTCTTTTCCCTGCCGGCCGCCACAACGGTGAAGGATTTCCTCGAGAACCACGCCGAAACGCCGTTCAGCCGAATTCCGGTTTACGACGAATCGCCCGACGACATGACGGGATTTGTTTTGAAAAGTGAAGTCCTGCTCGCAGCTGCCCGGGATGAAATGGATCGGACATTGGATGATTTGAAACGGGAGGTTACGATGCTGAGCGAGGTAATCCCGCTACCCAACGCGTTCCAGGTTTTGACCGAGAACCGGCATCACGTTGCCATCGTCCACGATGAATACGGCGGAATGTCCGGCATCGTGACCATGGAGGATATCGTGGAGACTCTCCTCGGCACCGAAATCATGGACGAGGTCGATACGAATGAGGACATGCAGGAATTCGCACGCAAGCAGTGGGAGCGCCGTGCCCGCTTGATGGGTATCGATCTGGAAGAGGAAAAAGAAGAGAAGAAAGCACCCGAAGGTGCCGGGGACGAATTGCCGGCTGCTGACTAGCGGGTTTTATTCCCCGTTTCCGGCTTCCTCGAGATACACGTTTGCCAGCGCGACCAGGTCTTCATTGCTGCTGAGATACCGGTTCCGGTATTCGGAGATTTCGTCCTCGTGACTTTCCACGAAGAAATCAGCCGCTTCGCAGCCGGGTTCGATTTCGTGCTCGAAACGAGTCCAGTGCAGGAATTCCGATACGGTCCGGAAGGTGGAATTCGCGCCGATGGCATTCAGGTTGTCCCGGAATAAGGTGGCATTGTCCCAGTCGATTTCGCGGATCAGCTTGTCGATACCTTCCGTTTTCAGGACGCTGTGCACTTCCTGAATTTTCTCCGGCTTCACATTGCGGGGATCGTGAGGGGCGCAGCCAATCAGGGCTTCCACGAGCAGGAAACGCGTCGTGAGCGGGCGCATCTTGGCAGGAGAAAGCAGCGTGGAGATGTCGGCATCGTGATCGAGCAGAAAGTTGACCATGTGCCGGTGGCGATTGAGAATCGCCAGGAACATCGGCGCTCCACCCTGGAAATTGACATCTGCGCCTTCCTCGAGAGCTTCTTCAGCATCATCAATGGCACCGACGGTGCAGGCGAGTTCGAGCGTACGATTGGCAACAGGATCACTCATTTTGGGAGACGCGGAGACAGGGGAATCAGTTGGGAAATCCGAATTATTCGGAGTCCATAAATAACCACGCAGAGCCCGATTTTTCAACGAATCGATGGCTGGAAGCCCCAGTTTTTTCGGTAATTCAATTCAGCGTCGCAATTTTGGAATCACTTCGCGGTTTTGAACGACGGGATCGGGCGGATTTGACACGCCCTGATCGATTCCGATACACTTTTGAACATGAAACCCGCCCGCTGCTTTCTCCCGGTCGCCCTGATTTGCCTGATTCCGGTTGCTGGGATCTCCCAAAATGAAGATCGATCGCCGATTTATCCCTTTGACGTGAAGATTGGCGGCGGGATCGCAAAGCTTGATGGATCAATCCGGTCAGCGATTTTTGCCCGGGCGGCGAAACCGGTGAAAAATGACGCGGTCATCGAAGTGGTCGGGACCGATCCGGCGACGATTTTCGTGAATGTCTTTCCGTGCAACGGGAAAGGCGAAATCACCCGGGCAGCGCAGGCGGAAGCCAAGGTGATTATGGCTCCGAACGCCACGAAATTTCAGCTCGATCAGACCATGGACAAAACGAAGCTGGGGCCCGGGACGTATCTCATGAATATCGTGATCCAGGCGAAGGGAACTTCGCGGGTGCTCTTTGAAGTCGGGGACGGAAAAGCTGTGACGGCAGCGCCGGCCGGAAAAGAGGGGCCGGAGGCTGTGTTGCAGCAGGTTTTTGATGCAGCGAAGAGCGGAAAACTGGCGGACCTGAAGCCCCTGCAATCCCGGACCGCTGACGGCGACGTGAAGCGGGTCTGCGGAGTTTCAGAAGCGCCCGCCGATGCGCAGGCTGATTTTCAGAAATATTTCCGCGAAGGAAAGGTTACGGGGAAAGCCCGGATTTCCGGGGACAAAGCCGAAGTCGATTTCCGGTTCGGACCGGGCGCGACAAAGAAGGAGACGATGAACCTGGTCAAAGAAGGTGATGCCTGGTTGCTGGACAGTTTTTGAAAAAACGAACGAACAGGGTTGGTTTGGCGAACGTACCCTGTTGGTTCGTGCTCAATCAAACTTTGCGTCGACCAGCAGCGCTTCGTTCAGCGAGCGCATGTACTGGTAGCGCGGGACCTCCCGGCAGCCGAACTGGGTCAGGTGAGAGGTGGACCACTGGGTGTCGAGCAGGGTGTAACCGCGCTCTTTCATCCGGTCAATCAGGTGGACGAGGGCGATCTTGGAGGCGTCGGTTTCGCGGCTGAACATCGATTCGCCGAAAAATGCGCCGCCGATGGCCACGCCGTACAATCCGCCTTTCAATTCGCCTTCCCGCCAGCATTCCACGGAATGGCAGTAGCCGAGTTCGAACAGTTTTGCGTAGGAATTCTTGATCTCGGGGCTGATCCAGGTGGAGGAGCGGTCTGCACAACCATCGACCACATCGGAAAACGCGGTATCGATCCGGACCTCGAACGGGTTTTTCTTCAGGGCGCGTTTTAGCCCGTGCGGGATATGAAATTCCTCGAGCGGGATGACGCCGCGCGGGTCGGGCGAGAACCAGCCGATCTCGCCCCATCGGCCGAGGGCCATCGGGAACATACCGGTCCGGTAAGCGGAGATGAGAACGGCGGGACGAATGGTCCCTTCTTCGGTGAAGATCGATTCTGACATGCCTGGCAAAGTGGGGATTCGGCGGGGAACCGGGACGGAAGGGGAGTCGAGGCTAAAAGTCGGGTGAAAAACTTGCAACCCTATTTTGACAGGAGGGGTGAAATCGTGTCGAATAGGACAGATAATCAGGAAGTCCTGAATTTTTAGACGTGGCTCATATTTTTAAATCGTTTCGCGATCTGTCGCGGCCGCAGTGGTTCGCCATCTTGGAGTTGGTCAAGCAAAGCACGGGTGTGTCCGTGCCGGAGCTGGCCGAGGATCTCGGGATGAGCTACATGGGCGTGAAGAAACACTGCGTCGCGCTTGAAAAGCTCGGCTATCTGGACACGTGGCGGCGGCCCAAGCAGGTCGGTCGGCCGGAAAAGCTCTATCGCCTGACGTCGAAGGCGGATGTGTTTTTTCCCGGTATCGGTGATGATATGGTTGTGAGCCTGCTGGAAGCGGCCCGCCAGATCGATCCCAACGCGGCTGAAAAGCTGCTGTTTTCCTATTTCCAAAACCTGCACGAGTCCTATCGGGCCAAGGTAAAAGGCAATTCCGTGCTGGATCGCGCGACATCGCTGGCGAAATACCGGGAATCTCTCGGTTACTTTTCGCATTGCGAATACGACCCTGACGAAGGGCTGCGGATTCTCGAATATCACAATCCCTTGCAGGCGTTGTTCGATCACTTTCCGACGGTCGAACGAATGGAACTGCAGATTTTCGAGCGAATTCTCAGCAGCCCGGTGGAGCGGACGGTGGAGACAGCGTCAGGTCTGAGACGTTACCGGTTTGACATTGCCACGCTGTAGGATCAGGGATCGGCGGGGACGTCCTGGTCGTTTTCGATCGGGACAACCTTCAATCGGACATCGTCGAAATAGACCGGTTCCGACCAGTTGTCGGCTCCGTAAACCTGCACGGCAATGCTGATGTCGGCCATTTGCGGAAGCGATTCCCTGGAGGGAATCTCCAGCTCAAATTCCAGGTCCTGCCAGTCTGAAGACAGGCGGGTGACCTTGTCGGATTCGTAGAGCAGTTTCATTCCGGCTGCGTCTGCAACCCGGGCGCGCAGGGCGACCGAGTAGAAATCATCGGGGTTTTCAAGCTTGTCGACCTTCACTTTCGCCGTCCCGATGATCCGGCAGTTCCACGGCAGTTTTTCATCGCGGAACGGATTCTGATAATAGTATCCCACGTCGATTCCCCTGGTTTTTAAAAGCTTCAGGCACCTCCGACCCTCTGCCGCGACATCCGGATCGCGAATGACTTCACTTTGCGTGGTGTCCGCGTCATAGGGTTTCCAGCCGATCAAATCGCTTTTCTCGAAACCGGGGTTCACAATCACATTTTCGTTCTCCGTGATTTCGAGCCGCGTCTTTTCCGCCTCCGGCTGTTCCCTTTTGGCGACAACAGTCGGCAGTGCGGGAGTTGAGGAGTTTGCTTCGACCTCCTGTTTTTCCTCCGCCTCCTCCTCCTCCGCGAAATGGGCCCGGATCAATTCCTGGTCGGACTTGCTGAGAGTGGAGAGAGGAATCCGGAAAAGGCGTTCGTCGGCCGTTCGTTCGATGATGACCGTTTCGCCGCGAACAACGAGGAGAGTGGCTTCCAGTTTCTTGCCATCCTGATTGGTCCAGGTCCTTGGCTTGTCGATCGGTATGACGTTCGATTCCCCGGCTGTTTTCGGGGAATCCTGTGCCTGGATCGTGAGCATCAGGGCTGAAACGAGAGCGAACAGCGCGACCGGGACCAGGGGCGTTGCAGAAAATTTCATGAGACCGGAAACCTGAATAGTCTAATCAGGAATCGGCATTCAATCAACTGATACTAATAATCAGAGGATCAGTAGTTTATGGAGTGGCATCCTCTTTTCGCGGAGGACTTTGGAAATCCCGATCCGGCTTCGGCAGCCACAGATCCTTCCACGGATTGAAGGTGCTCCACCAGTCGTGAGCGACAAACCAGCGGCTGTCGTCGGCGTGGCGCGCGGTGGCGGTTGAGCGATTTCTCCGGACCATCGATTTGTAAAACACGTCGGCCTGCGGTGGGTGATTCGCTTTGATCCAACTGCCGGCAATATTCAAAACCTGCGCTGTTTTTTCCGATTCGCCGGGCATGAGTAGCGAGGCTTCCCAGGCGAGATCAGCCGCGACGTGGCGGTAATGCCAGCGGTAGACATTGGGCAGCTTTGCGTAATTCCGGTGGCGCCAGATTTCCCCCGGAGTCGGGGCGGGAATGACTTCGGGCGGCGGTTTAGCTTCCTCCCGCGTCCAGCGCCAACTCTCGCGGTTTGCGTCGTCGTTTTTTGGATTCCGGTAGTGACGGGTCGCGGCCATGATTCGGTCCGGCTGGTCGATCCGGAGCCGAAATTCCATCAGGTCGCTCCATCCGCCAAAATCTCCCTGGTAACAGGTATGATCCGGCCCGAGCTCCGTTCCGAACAACTCCATTCCGTAAAACCGGTGAATCTGGGCCGCCAGCCAGCCAGCTTCCGCGCGTTCGGGCTCGGGGTTCGAGGGGTCACGAAAAATCCGGTAATTCTTCACGTAGAGATCGAAAACCGGAACGAGATCCTCCGGGAAAAGGCCGCGGGCGTCCTTGAAGAAACGGTCCCGCGCCAGCCGACGGGCGGTGATATATCGCAGGGTGTAGGGC
>JABDJT010000065.1 GCA_013003335.1 Verrucomicrobiales bacterium
GTGCATCATCCCGCAAAGGCGAAGAACTGCATTTTCCTTTTTATGGAAGGCGGGCCGTCGCACATCGACACATTTGATCCCAAGCCGGAACTTTCGAAACGGCACCTGCAGAAATTCAAGCGCAGCGGCGAGATGGAGAGCGCGATGTCTTCGGGCGAACGCTATTTCGTGAAGTCGCCGTTCAATTTTGTAAAGGCCGGGAAATCCGGTGCGGACGTGAGCGCGGAATGGGTTCACCTGCAGAAAATGGCCGACGACATGTGCTTTTATCGCGGTTGCCAGGTCGAGTCGGTGAACCACCCGACGGCCTGTTTTCACGTAAACACCGGCAACCGGTTCGGCGGCGACCCGGCGATTGGGTCGTGGGTGACCTACGGTCTCGGATCGGAAAATGACAACCTGCCCGGCTTCGTCGTGTTGCCGCGGACGAGTTATCCGCAGGGAGGCGCAGGCAACTGGTCGAACGGGTTTTTGCCGGCCGATTTCCAGGGAACCCCGCTTCGGCCAAAAGGCAGCCCGATTCTCGATTTGAATCCGCCCGCCGGTGTCACGCCGGACACGCAACGCGCCAATCTTGATTTGCTCGGCCTGCTGAACAAAAAACACCTCGAAGCCCGACCCGGTCGCAGCGAGCTGGAGGCCCGGATGTCGAGCTACGAGTTGGCTTTCCGCATGCAGACCGAGGTCCCCGGCGTGATTGATATTGATGGCGAAAAAGCGGAGACTCTCGAGGCTTACGGAATTGGGACTGCGAAGACGGATTCCTTCGGGCGGAAATGTTTGCTGGCGCGACGTTTGGTCGAGAAAGGCGTTCGTTTCGTGCAGGCCTACGCCGGAAACTGGGATTCGCACGATTACATTGAACGGGCTCACGGCTCGCTGATTCAATCTGTCGACAAGCCGATCGCGGCGCTATTAAACGACCTGAAAGAACGCGGCATGCTCGATGAAACGCTTGTCGTCTGGTGCGGCGAATTCGGCCGCACGCCGGACAATGGAATTCGTGGCGGCGGCCAGAGTTACGGTCGCGATCACAACGCGAAAGCGATGACGATGTGGTTTGCCGGAGGCGGCACGAAAGCCGGTCACACGATTGGAGCGACCGACGAAATCGGTGCCGAAGCGGTCGATTGCGTCCATCACATCCGCGATGTTCACGTCACGATCCTGCATTTGCTGGGACTGGACGACAACAAGCTGACCTACTATCACGCCGGCCGGCACAAGCAGTTGTCGCAATTCGGTGGACAGGTGATTTCTGAGCTGATCGCGTGAATCGCAGTTCTACTCCGAGCGCAGGGCGTCCATCAATTTTCCGCGCAGAACGGAGCGCGCGGCGAGCCAGCAGAAGATCAGGCCGCCAAAGAGAATCGCGGCGTTCATGCCGACGAGAAGACCGAGCGGCAGGTCAGAACTGCGGCTGAAAATTTTCGGGGCAACGGCGATGACGGCGGCGACGATGCCGAGAACGACGCCGGCAGCGTGGAGAAACCAGTGCTCGGACAGGACCATTTTTCCGAGCCGGTGGCGTGTGAAACCGACGGCCTGCATGAGCCCGAGTTGTCCGCGGCGCTCCATCACGTTCCGACCGACGACAATTCCGAGGCCGATCGTGCCGAGCAGGATTCCGAGCCCGCCGAGGGTGGAAAAGATGCTGAGGTAGGTGTTTTGCACGGCATTGAATTCGTTGAGACGAACGGCGGCGGGGCGCATTTCGAGTCCGCGATCGCCGAACATCCGCGTCATGACTTCGGCGATTTCGGTGGCTTTGTCAGGGTCGGCGCAGTCGAGCAGGAAAAATCGGTAGCCGCCGGAATCGGGAAATTTTTCGATGAAGGCGTCTTCGTGAATGATGATGCTCCCCTGGACAATCGAAGTATTGAGCATCGCGAAAAGCTGGACGGAAAAGGCGTCACCTTCGCCGGTTTCGTATTCGATTTCTTCGCCCATTTTTTCCTGGAGTGCATAAGTGGCGGTGTTTAAATCGATGATTCCGGGGACGGGTTCGGTTTCAGAAAGCGCGCGCCAGCCAGCCTGCGCATCCGATTCGGCCAGGGATTTCGCGAAGCTGAAGGCGCCGATTTCCGAGAGAAAGCCGGGGTCGACGCCCATGAGGCGGGGACGCTGGGAGCGATTCAGGTTCAGGCAGCTGGCGTCTTCGCCGTCGCTGACGCGAAATTGCACGATGCGAAATTCGGTGTCAGAGAAGGAATCGAGCCCGTATTTTTTGCGTTTGTCAGGGTCGTTCAAATCCTCGTAAACCGGCAGGGTTGATTCGCCGACATAGGCGAAACCGCCCGTGCCGGAATCGCGCCGCAGCGCGCCGCGTTCGCCTTCGAGGCGGAAGGAATTGATCGCCGTAACCATGAAAACACCGGCAGCCATCAACCCGATCACGGCGAGGCTGCGTCCTTTGCGCCGGACGGAATTTTGACGTCCCAGCGAGGCGAGGCTTTGGAGTGTTTCGCCCGGTTGTTCGAAGCGTCGGAGCAACAGGGCGGAGGCGCATACGCCCACGATGGTGAAGAGAAATCCGGCCCCGAAGAACATGCCCTGCTCGGCCATGGAACCGGCCGCTTTCGGCGCAACAAGGCAGCCGAGGCCGCCCAGCAAAGACACAATTCCAATCCAGAACGCCTTCGTTTTTATGATGGGTGTTGCGGAACCGGTTCCATCGACAGCCGAGCTGCCGGAAATGAGATGGCCGGGCTGAATTTTCATGACGGCGCGGCTGGCGAGCCAGACTGTGATCAGCGCCAGTACGACTGTGATGGCGAATGCGACGGCGAGGCTAATCGGTTTCAGGTGATAAACGAATTCAATGCCGGCCGCGGCGTCAGCCCAGGCGCCGGACATCCCGCGCAGGGCGAGGGTCGTGTAAACGTATCCGCCGGCGAGCCCGATCAGCGCGCCGATTACGGATAAAATGGCGGCTTCGGCGAGAAAAATCCGGCGGGCTTTGGCAGCGGGCATTCCCACGGCAAGCAGCAGACCGATCTGGTGGGTGCGGCTCTCGATGCCGAACACGAAAACCAGCGCTGCCAAAATCAGCGCGGCCAGGATCAGGAAAAAGCTCATGTAAGCGAAGAGCTGACCGAAGTCGAAGGACTGCGCCACGGCGGCTTGCGCCTCGGCCCGGACGTCCCGAATCGACAAGCCGAGATCGGCGAGCGTGACCTGTTCTTTCAGCGCTGCTTCGAACTCGGATGGCGTGGGATTTTCCGCGGAAAACCGGAGGGATGTGCTTTTTCCAAACCGGTTGCCGAACAGTTTTTCCGCCGCTGCCAGTGTAATAAATGCCTTTGGGGTGGCGCGGTAATCGTCCCAGTAATCTTCGTCGTGTTGCTTGATCCAGTCCTTGTTGATCGGGATGCCCGGCTCCCATTTGTTCAGGTCGTCGACTTCGAAAATTCCGGGAAATTCGGGCGTCCAGGACTGGTCCCAGCCGTTTTCGTTCAGCGGAGCAACCGAGTGGACTTTGAATTTGGCGAAGGTGTCGACCAGCTTCCGGCCGGATTCGACCACGAAATATTCGAGCTCGATTTCGTCGCCCGGCTTCGCGCCAAGGTCCTCTGCCAGCCAGTCGCTGATCACGATTTCGTCGTCCTTCAAATCCGGCGGCACGATCGAATTCAGGTTTGGCGTCGCGCCGGTAATCATCGAGTAGGGCGTCAATTCGTCTTTGAAACGGATCGCGTTGGCGAGATAGGTCAGGATCCGGTCTGTCTTTGCCTCATCGCCAATCGCTGCTTTGGCTTTTTCGACGATTTCCGGCTCAAGGAAAACTCGCGGGCTGGTGAGATGGCGGAGATTTTTGCCGGTCTCGAGCCGGGTCATTTCCAATTGGGCGTCCTCCAGCGTCCAGGCGCCTTCGATCGCTTCCGTTAGCGAATCGATCCGCAGATTTCCGCCGTCGCGGACCAGCAGCAGATTCGCCTGGCCGGATTTTTCCAGGATGGTCTGCAGTTTTTCGATGGGCAGAAACACGGTGCCGGGCGGGACCTGCTCGGCTTTCAGTGAGTAGCGCCCCATCGTTTCCGGGCCGAGAATGTGGGTGATCGTTTCGTTGAAGGGCTTGGTCTGCTCCGATTCGCCCGAGAGCGGCGCGTCTTTGGAAAGCTCGCCCGGAATTTCGACCCGCGAATTCAGCGCGTCGCCGATTTTGAGGTCGAGGCGATTCGCGAGAATGTCGTTCACCGCAAACCAGTTTTCGTCCTCGATCGAAAAATCATCATCGATCCCGATTTTCCAGAATGATTCGTCCACCCCGACGATCTGGACAGCGTTGGCTCGCTTGTTTCCTCCATCGGCCGAAACCGTGCCGCGGACCTGGAGGACAGGAGCGACGTCGGCGTTTTCGAGCACAAGATTCTCCGCCAGTTTCGCCGTAAAAAACCGGTCCCCGCCGACCACGACTTTTCCGATGTTCGAAATCCGGGCCTCGGCGTTTTGGCGGAGGCTTTCTTTCACCGAATCGCCGACGACCAGTGCCCCGCTCAGGATCGCGGATGTGAGGGCAACGCCCGTCAGCACGGCGAGATTCACCCATCGGTAATGGGTGAGGGATTTAAAAACGAGTTTCCAGAACGTCATGGGGGATCCGACCGCCATGACGCGAAGAAAAACGAATCAACAAGGTCTGTCCAGCGAACGTACCGTGTTGGTTCTTATCAGGGTCATCTTGTGGGAGCCGGTTCCCGGCTGTCCTCAGACCGCTGGCAAGTCAGCTTCTGACCCGGTTGGCTCGTATCAAGGGGCCGGCGAATTACTCGCCGGAGGAGGAAGAATATTCCTGCTCGACCTTTTTCGGATACTTGAGGAGGTCGCGAACTTCTTTCGGGTTCATTTTTTCGACCTGCTCTTCCGGCACACCGAGCCCAATGAGACGGCGACGCTGCTCCAGCTGACGGCGGCGTTTCGCGCCCGCCGCTTTGCGGGGACGGGTCAGGTGAGTCTTGAGATATTTTCTGCGAGTTCGCATAGCGCGCGAAATGTAACGGTTTCGGCCGATCGGTCAACCGTGGAAAATCAATCACGGGATCCAACTTCCGTGGTCACCATTGCGTCGCGCTCGTCGGTGATTGTTAGAAGCCACGTGTTCGCGGTTTCGGGCAGTCCATCGACACGGGCGACACTTTTTTGGTAAGTGCCGGGCAGGCTTTTCCACTTCCGATTCGTTCGCGGACCGTCATCTTCGGTGAAGTGGAGTTCGACTTTTGTGATATCGGTCTCGGATTTTACACGGGCGCGGACTGTTCCGTTTTCGGTTTTCAATTCGCCGACATCAGGGAGCGGGGTCCCGTTTTTCAGAATGGAATCGACGTAAATTCCGATCTCTTTCGGGGCCCATCCGGCCGGGTGGCTGTGTCCCATGAGGGGCTTGATGCGGAAGGTTTTTGGGCTTTTCACGAGCGAGTAGGATTTGGCGTAGCTGTCGAGGACGTAGTGCTTATCGTGGGTGCCGTTCACCCAAAATGTCGGGACGGTGCATTTCGCCAAGTGACTTCCGGGATCGTAGGCGGCGATCCACGCGTCGCGGTGTTCGCCGAGCCGGTCGATCTGCGGTTTCTGAACACTCTCGCCCTCGTGCAAGAATCCACAGCCGTAGACTGGAATCGCGCACTGGAATCGGTCGTCGAGCGAGGCGGCGAGGCAGGTGGTGTAGCCGCCCCAGCTAATTCCGGTTACGGCGGTTCGGTCAGGGTCCGTTTCGGGGAAGCTGTCGAGCAGGGAGTGAGCGCGCATCACAATGGCGGCGGCGTGGAAGGGCCAGTCGTCGTCCCGTGTTTCGGTTTGGATATTTTGGAATTTTTCAACGTGGGAGTGATCCAGTCCGCCGGTTTCGAGTTTCTTCCGCTCGCCGCGTTTATGAGTGTGGTGATTTTTTACCGGTGGCGGCGGTCGCATGCCGGCGAGATCCATCGAGATGGCCGCGTAACCGCGCCCGGCCCACATTTCTGCCCAGTTGGAAAAAGCGGTGCCGCCCCCGCCGTGAATGAGAACGATTCCGGGAAACGGGCCGGCCGCATCGGATTTCCCGAGAGTTTTCGGCGAAGCATAGAAGGCAAAAACTTCGGTCTGTTTGCCGTCGATTGGCTCGCCTTCGAACAGGATCGAGTGGACTGGATTCGAATCATCCAGGACGCGGTGTTTCGGGACTTCGGTTTGAAGGCGTTCGATCGGCCAGGTGCCGGGTTTTTCGGCCAGGACAGGGAGTGCCAAAGCCAGGAGAAGGATGACGCCGGTGAGTTTCATAAAGTGCAAAATTCTAGAACAGAATTCCGGCTTGGCAAAAGAGACCTGTTTCACGAATCAACCGGGTTGCATCTACAGACTAGGCAGCATCCCGCCGGGGAATGGGTGGCGGAACGGTTCGGGGATCGGGAAGGGGCTCACCGTCTTTCCGTGGTGCGCGGTCTACGAAATGCGCCCAATGCATTGGGCTCTCGGGGTGAAAGAGACCGATCAGCCGACCGTCAGTAATCACCGGAAGGGAGGATTGCTTTGCTTTTTCCGCTGCGGAAAGAGCTTCGAACACCTCCGTTTCCGGCGTGGTGGTGACGAAGTCCCTTCGCAGGAGGTCCACGGCGGTTTGGTGCTGTTCGGGCTGAATTCTACGGACGTCCGGCTCGTCGATGAGGCCGTGTAATCTGCCTTCTTCCACAACCGGAATGGTTTTCTGGCCTGTCCGAATGAAAAGGTCGAGAATGGAGTGGATGGGTGCGGAGGGGCTCACGGATACGAATTGATCCCGCATGAAATGACTGACTCGCAGCCCCCGGATTTTTTCCAGGAACCGGACGGAACGAAGTTCCCCCTCCGCGCCGAGGAATACAAATCCAGCGATCAGCAACAGGAACGGCGAGAGAAAAAAGGCGGCGAGACCGAGGAGAAGGGCGAACCCCTGTCCGATTCGTGCTGCAATCGTCGTGGCCTGCAACCGGCCGGTGACGGAGGAAAGGACGGAACGGAGGATGCGTCCTCCGTCCATGGGAAACGCGGGGATCAGGTTGAACAGGGCCAGGATCGCGTTCGCGGCGAACAGCTTGGCGACCATGCCGAGTGCGGTCGTTTGATTGAAGGGGGCGATGAATTCTGCAGGATTCACGAAAAACAAAAAGGGAGCCAGGATCAGACAAATCGCCACGTTCACCGCGGGGCCGGCCGCGGTGATCCAGAATTCGTGGGTCCATTTCTCCGGGATCCGGTCCATGGATGCGACACCGCCAATCGGGGAAAGCGTAATGCTGCGGGTGTTGACTCCGAAACGACGGGCGGTGAGCGCGTGGCCGAATTCGTGGAGAACCACGCAAAGGAAAACGAGGATCAGGAAAACTGTCCCGACCCCGGCGGCCTTGAGAGATTCACTGGCGGCGTAGTTGCTGAATGCCGCGAAAAGGATCAGCAGGCTGAACGTCCAGTGAATCCGGACGGGGATACCGGCGATTCGACCGAGTGAGAGTGAAGGTCCAAGCATGGAATTGTATGGGGTGGGATATCACAAAGTAGAGCGTTTCGGAATGGCAAATCTGCCTGCAAACCGCTTACAGGAAATACGCGGTCGACAGGAAGGGTGGATCCATCGGGGTCGATTAGCAGGGCTAATGAGGTGAGGGGCCTCCGCCCCAGTTTCAGGCGAAAACTGATGCAGCGACAGCTTCGCGATAAGTTCACCTTATTTCCGCGAAAATGCGTAAAAATCCCGTTGCAGGAAAACAGGGCAAATCCTAATCTTGGGGCCGCTTTATGAACGTGAACACCTTTCTCCGATCACTTTTCGCTCTTGCTGCCCTCGCAGTCTCCGGACCTCAGATTCAGGCGCAGGATGATATTCACAAGGGAAACTGGCTGTCGTGGCGCGGTCCGCTGCAATCCGGGGTGAGCCTGGAAAGTTACGAAGGTTACGAATTCAACGAAACGCCGGTGTGGACAGACGAAATTGCAGGCCGTGGAACGCCGGTGGTATTCAACGGACGCCTCTATTCCTGGGCCTACCGCGGGAAGGGGCCGGACCTTGAGGAGGTCGTGCAGGCACGGGACGAGAA
>JABDJT010000079.1 GCA_013003335.1 Verrucomicrobiales bacterium
GACCGGATGGAGACGTGTATTTGAGCGACTGGGTCGACAACGGCGAGTGCCACGACAACGACGGTGTGCACCGGACATCGGGCCGGATTTACAAAATCATCCACGGCGATCCGGAGCCGCCGATGAAGGAAAAATTGTGGGAGATGACGAACGCGGAACTGCTCGCGATGCACGATCACGAGAATGAATGGTTCGCCCGGAAAGCGCGCTGGATTTTGCTGGAGCGAATTGCGGCGGGCGATTTCACCCGTGAGGAATGGCAGGCGTTTTTTCCGATTCACGACGGGGTGTCGGAAATTCCAAAAAGCCCGCACATCGGCCGGTATTTCCAGACGAACTGGGCGATTTTCCAGGACGAGTTCATGGAGACGAACGAGAAAAACGCGGTCGCGGCGATTGATGCGCACGATGACCCTGCCTCGCTCCGGATTTTTGCTTCGCAGCTTCAGCGATTCCCGCCGGACGCGAGATGGGAACCGGCGGCGACGTTACTGAGAAAATCGGCGGGCAGCGGCGAGGTAATGCAATTGCTGATCTACTATGCGATCAAAGACCGCGTGGCGGAGCATCCCGAAAAGGCTTCCGAATTGCTCGTGGCGGCGGAGGATTCGCATCCGGTTTTTACGAAAAACCTGGCGCAGAATCTCGCGGAAAACGGAGTGTTTGAGCCGCTCATTACCACGCTGGAAAATTCGGGAAGTGAGACGATCACTGGCGCGGTTCTGTCGGGGTTTGCAGCAGGAATCCGGGGACAGAAAGAGATTCCGGCACCGGATGGTTGGCAGCGAATTTTCGCCCAATCGAAAACGGAGGCGCAAATGGAAGCGGACGCCATCGCGATCAATCTCGTTTTCGACCGCGAAGGCAGCCGTAAGAAAATCGGATCGATGCTGGAATCGGATGATGGGAATCAGAAAGCGATGGCCCTCAGAATTCTACGCGATCTTTCCTCGCTCGGCCTCGACGAACCGATCCTGAAGCTGATCGACGACCCAAAGCGCGGTCCGGATGCCATCGCCATTCTCGCGAAATCCGCCAATCCGAAAATCGCGGAGACGCTGATCGCGAAATACGGATCACTCGCTCCCGAATCGAAGACGCAGGCGATTCACACCCTGTCTGGTCACAAAAAGCACGCCGCCGTCCTGCTCAACGCCATTGAAGCCGGAACCATTCCGCGCCACGCCGTCACCGCGTATCACGCTCGGCAAATTCAGACATTCAAAGATGACGATTTGAAAAAGCAGCTCGCGAAGGTCTGGGGCCGAACCGGGTCGACTTCCCGGGAGAAGAAAGCGGAGATCAAGAAATGGCAGGATCAATTGTTGCCCGATGTTTTGGCGAAAGCGGATCTGAAAAACGGCCACGCGAAATACCAGCAGCTCTGCCTGGCCTGCCACAACCTCAACGGCGAAGTCGGCACCATCGGCCCCGATCTGACGGGTGCGAATCGCGGCGATTTGTATTACCTGCTCGAAAACATCATTGATCCGTCCGCCACCCTGCCGGCCGATTTTCGCCTGACGGTGATCACGAAAAAAGACGGCTCCGTTGTGTCCGGCAACGTGAAAAGTGAGAACGAATACTCCGTGACCCTGCTCACTCTGACCGACGAACAAGTCATTCAGCTCGATGACATCCAAAAGCGCCAAGTGCAGCAGCAATCTCTGATGCCGGAGGGGTTGTTGGCGACGTTGAGCGAGGAGGATGTGCGGGATTTGATTGCGTATTTGCAGAAGTGAATTGGTGCCTTTTTGCCCCGCTCCAAACTGATGGGGGCCTGAATTACGTGATCTTCCCAGAATCCCGGTATCAGGTGAGCAGGAAGGTCTGATAAACGGCGATTGCGGGGCGGAGATTGAGGCTTCTGTCGAAGAAATCGGCGTGAGTTTTCAAAAAACCCGACGCAGCTTGTCAGCCACCCAGTTCTTGAATTTTTCGAAGGGGGAAAGTTTGGGGTCGCCGATCTGATAAGTCAGGGGATCGACTGCCAGTTCAGTACCGATTAAGGCTTCGAATTCTTTGAGGACATCGATCACGGTGGTTTCAGGATCGGGGAATTTGAGGGGGAATCGGCTGCGGTCGATGGAATGGGAATGGTGGAGATTCCATTGCAGAGCGGTGGTTTGCTCGATGAACTGGCGAATGTCGTGCTCGTAACGGAACTGGATGGGGCCGACTTTGGCGTCGAACAAGTTGTCCAACTTCGGCAAGTCGGGAATGCCGGTCACGTGGAACAGACCAGTGGCGAGATGGGGGTATTGCCGAATTTTGACGGGCGCGATTTTTTCCAACGGAACGTGGTGATAAAGGTTGATGATGCCGCTATTCGGATAGATGGGGCTCCAGCTGAGCTTTCCGTCTCGTGAAACCCGCCGGGATTCCATGGTGTATCCCTGCATGACGGGATGGATGTAAATCAAGGAAAAGGACTGGCTGTAGGATCGTTCGGTGGCAGGTCGTATCCGGTAACCGGACACGGAGAGTCCGCCGTCGCTACGGGAGCTGGATCCGCCCTGGTGTCCGTTGCCGGCCCACAGAGTGGTGACCTCGGCGGGTCCGTAAGTGAAGGTGGTTTTTGACTTGGGCTTTGCCGCGTCGAGTTCCCGGATTTCCGGTTCGCCGTAGGAAACTGGCAACGCGAGGCGGAGTGGGGAACTGTGGAACCGGTGTAGATGGGTGGAATAGATTTGTACATTTTCCCGGCCGTACATACTCATTGAGCTGCCGAAATTCTGGCTGGTTTGGTTGTCGAACATCCGCGCCCAGTGCCAGCGAATGGGCCGCTTCTTGAAATCGGAGCAGGAGAATGCGAGAAACAACTCGGCCCGCTGCTGGACGTCCTCCGATGGGGGAAGGTTGAGGGATTCGGGATCGGAGATGGGTTCGAGGGTAAGTGGATCGTGCCAGGTGAGGGTAACATTACGATTGTCGTACTGGGAATCGACTGATCCCAGGGCGTTCGGTTGCCGGACGTAGGCGATTGCCATCAACCGGATGATTTGTCCGTTGGGAAGAGTGATCTCTGTTTGGCCGGCTCCGGCGTCAATACGTTCTCCATAGGCACCGATCTGGTGGGGGAGAATTTCCGGTGCCCACTTGATTTTCACCTCGGCGGGATCGGAATCATCGATCTCGAAATTCGGCGGGGACGAAGCGGTGGAGAGAACCGGGAGAGTTTGCCTGGGATCGTTGAAGAACGAATCGTAGCGGGAAGCCGCCCAGGCCCGTGGTTCATCCGGCGGGCTGAAGTATTCGCTTTCCCGATTGGCAACCACGAATGCAATCACGAGCACGGTCAGGAATATGATTCCGACGGAAATTCCCAAAATCGTCAGTGCTTTCTTCATTTGGATGCTCATCATAGTTCGGCTCGATTGATATTGAAGCGATTATAAATCTGCACTCGCTTTCGACTCGCTGCCGCGGCGGAAATAATTGCCTTTCGTTCAAAATCCGCTGACAGTCGTTCAGACGTGGCTCAAGCTCAGAACAACCAGTCCCCTCCGCCCAACCCGCTTCCGGAATTTGCTCCGGGCGCCGCCAAGGCTCCCGATCCATTTGCGCCGGAACCTCCACCGCCGCCACCCGAGCCAATCGAAGCCGATGTCGAGCCGGAGACCCTGTTTCGATTGCTCCGCCGGGCGGTAAACGATGGTGATTTTTCCGCGATCGGCCCCTGGTTTCATGAGACTGTTCGAAAACCGGAGTTCTGGTATGACGTCTCCCTGGTGATCGGATCGATCCTGTTTGCGTGGATCATCGCCTACCTGCTGAAACGATCCTACCAGGCGGGAAAATTGCCCGCATTGCAAAAATTCACCGCAAAATTCCAGGCGAGAGAGAAAATCTACCCATTTCGCCTGGTACTGGTTCCGACGATGTGGATCGTCCTTGCAGTGGCGAACATGATCGGTTGGAAATGCCCGATTTTGCGGACCTACTCGCTGATCGCCACACTGTTCGTGTTCATGCATCTGCCGATGAAATTTTTCAAATGGCGGCTGTGGATGCGGATCCTCACTACCACGATTTTCCTGATCGCTGCTCTCCACATCCTCGGATTGCTCGATGACGTGTCTGCTTTTCTCGACGAGCGATCACTCGAATTGGGCGAGGTCGAAATTTCGATTCTCGACGTGGTGAAAGGCTTCATCGGCTTTTTCTTCTTTATCTGGGTTGCCGGCCTGATCTCCAAATTCGTCGCTTCCCGGATCAACACGGTCGAAGAAATGAACGCCAGCATGAAAGTGCTGATCGCCAAAGTGGTTCGTGTTTCTCTCTACGTGCTTGCCGTTTTGATGACCCTGGGTGTGATGGGTGTGAACCTGACGGCCCTGACGGTTTTTGGCGGCGCACTTGGTCTCGGCCTCGGTTTCGGCCTGCAAAAGGTCGTGTCCAACCTCGTCAGCGGGATCATTATCCTGCTCGACAAGTCGATTGAACCCGGTGACGTGATCGAAATCGAAGGAACCTATGGTTGGATCAATTCGCTGAATCTCCGGTATGCCTCCGTGATTACGCGCGACAACAAGGAACATCTCATCCCCAACGAAAACCTGATCACCAACCCGGTCATCAACTGGTCCTACTCGAGTGAACTGGTCCGAATTCGGGCACCGATCGGAATTTCCTATGATTCCGACATTCGCAAAGCCATGGAGATCGCCGAGGCTTGCGCCGGCGAAACCGAACGCGTGGTTTCGGATCCCGCCCCGCGCTGCAATTTGATGGGATTCGGAGACAGTTCGATTGACCTGGAACTGCGATTTTGGATTTCCGATCCGACGAACGGCGTGGGCCAGGTCCGCAGCCTCGTTTTGCTGAAAGTCTGGGACCATTTCAAAGAAGCCGATATTCGTTTTCCGTTTCCGCAGCGGGTGGTCCATTTACGAAATGCCGACGCGCTTGAATCCAAAAAGTAGCTCGAAACGAATGAACAGGGTACGTTTTCCAAACCAACCCTGTTGGTTCGTATTTCAGGCTCTCACCGTTTTTTCATGAAAACCTACGATTTCATCGTTGTCGGCTCCGGAATTTCGGGGCTGAGTTTCGCGCTGCGTGCGAGCCAATTCGGGTCAGTCGCGGTGGTTACAAAGCGGGAGGCCATGATGACGAATACAGCGTGGGCCCAGGGCGGGATTTGTTGTGTGAAAGGGGAAAACGATTCTTTTGCCGAACACACCGCTGATACGCTTGATGCCGGAGCCGGACTTTGTGATGAGAAAGTGGTATCCACCATCGTGAGCGAGGGACCGCCGGCGATTGATGAACTGATTGAATGGGGTGTGAAATTTGACGCGAGCCGGGACCCGGAAACCGGTGAGATGGAACTCGATCTGGGTCGCGAAGGCGGGCACGGAAAGCGGCGGATTTTGCACTCGAAGGACACAACCGGGCGGGAAATTGAAACGAAGCTGCTCGCGGAAGTACGGGAGACGGAAAATATCGATCTGCTCGAATTTCACTTCGCGATTGATCTGATCACGACCGCCAAGCTCGGTTTTGCATCGCCGCCCCGTTGCGTTGGGATATACGCGCTGGATGTGAAACGGGAATCGGTGGTGACGTTGCGATCGGATCGGGTCATTCTCTGCACGGGAGGATCGGGACGGGTGTATCTGTACACGACGAATCCGGAAGTCGCGACCGGCGACGGTGTGGCGATTGCTTGGCGGGCGGGGGTGGAAATCTCAAACATGGAATTTGTGCAGTTTCACCCGACCTGCCTGTATCACCACGAGGTGAAATCTTTTCTCATTACCGAAGCCATGCGGGGGGAGGGGGCAGAACTGATTGACCGCGACGGCCGCCCATTTATGAAAGAATACGATGAACGGGGCTCACTTGCGCCGCGGGACATCGTTGCGCGGGCGATTGACCGGGAAATCAAGCGAACCGGTGAACCGTGTGTTTTTCTCGATATCACGCACAAGTCCAGGGAGTATCTGGCGGATCGCTTTCCCAATATTTATGAGACGTGCCTCAGCCTCGATATTGATATTTCCACTCAACCGATACCTGTCGTCCCGGCGGCGCATTACCAGTGCGGAGGAGTCAAAACAGATGTGAACGGGGCCTCCAGCTTGCCGGGCTTGTGGGCGGTTGGAGAAGTAGCCTGCACCGGATTGCACGGCGCAAATCGTCTCGCCAGCAATTCCCTGCTCGAAGGTGTCGTCGTATCCAATCGGGCACTCGATGACTGCTTGAACGCGTTGCCGATTGAAGGGGATTCGGACGAACACGACCTGCCGGAATGGGAAAGCGGTGACGTCACCGATGTGGACGAACTGGTTGTGATTTACCACAACTGGGACGAAATCCGGCGGTTGATGTGGGACTACGTCTCAATCGTCCGTACGACGAAGAGATTGCAAAGGGCAGCAACGAGGCTTCACAATCTCCAGCGGGAGGTGCAGGAATTTTATTGGAATTTCCATGTTACCGCCGATTTATTGGAATTGAGGAACTTGGTTGAAACCGCGGCATTGATCGTGGATTCGGCGGCAAGAAGGAAAGAAAGTCGTGGTGCCCACTACACCCTGGACTTTCCAGAACCGATTTCAGAATTTCGGAAAAACACTGTTATTTCGAGATTCTAGGCGAAAATTCTAGAAATTATAAGATATTGTTCCTCAATGATGTGTCCAAAAGTCCGTTGAGACGGTCAGAAAACTGAGATATTCTCTTTTTTATCTAACAAAAACTACCTATTCTCGTTTTTTTACCAGTGAAACGCAACATCCTGCCATCGTACCGTTCAGCGATTGTTGTTTTGCTCTCTTCAGTAGCAGCAGCCGCGAATTTGTGTGCCCAGACTCTGACCACAACGACCTCTCCTGCTCAGGGGTTGACCGGCGCGATCCCGTCCCCTGTTGCTCCTCTGTCCACTTTGCCTGCCGCCACTACGACCGGTGTGCAGAACCTGTATCCGGCCAATTTCGTGCCGCCCAAGCCGAAGTCGACCCTTCCCCGCGTATTTGCTCCCACGCGGCCACGAACAACTTACACCCGGTATCCGTGGAAGCGCGCGATCACCACGACAGTTTTCTGGATCGGTGAACTCCCCACGCAGAACAATCCGACCCCGAACACGATGAGTTCCTGGGATCAGAGATGGGTCTCCAGCTACGGCGGATACGATGATCCGAAGTCATCCGGCCGGAGTGGATATCGGCCTTCGAAATTCGAGCCCCGCCAGAATCCGTTTTATATCGCGCTGCCCTACAACGATATCGCCGGCGGTGGAGTGGGGACCAAGGCGTCTGCCCGCGCGATGATTCCGTGGTTCAAAAAGAAATTTTACCGCAATGGCCGGACGGTTTTGAAAGGCCGGTGGCTTGCGATTCGGCGGGGCGACAAGGTTTGCTATGCCCAGTGGGAAGATGTCGGTCCGTTTGAGACCGACGACTGGCAGTATGTGTTTGGTGACGCCCGTCCGAAAAACCAAACCAAGAACGGGGCGGCTGGATTGGACGTTTCGCCTGCTGTTCGCGATTTCCTCGGTTTCAGCACGCGTGCCGTTTGTGACTGGCGATTTGTGGATGAAGAGGAAGTTCCCGAAGGTCCGTGGCGGAACTGGGGGACGAACAACCCCTTTGCCAAATCCAAGTACAACGAGAAAGCCAATTCAGCTGAATACGACCGCATCGTGAAGCTCAAAGAGATGCGGGATGCCTACATCAAGCAGATGCCCATGAAGCGCTGATCGGCGCTTCAATTTTTGTCGGATTCATTCGTTTAAAATCGCCAATTTCGCGTACTTGCCGTTTGCATTTTCGCTTCGTAACCTGCGGTGATGAAATTGAATCTCACCCTCCCGATTATTGCGGTATTTGCTCTGCTTGGTTCCCCGAACGCCGGGGCTGAGCCAAAGGTCAAATTGAAACAAATTTATTCCGGCCTGGAAACAGAACGGCCGCTTGCACTCGTCGTTCCACCGGACGGCACCAACCGGCGCTTTCTCGTCGAACAAACCGGGAAAATCCGGATTCTGCCTGCCGATGAATCTGCAACCGGGGCGAAGCTGTTTGCTGACTTTGCGGATACGATGGAGGTGGAGAAAAACTTCGAGGAAGGTCTGCTCGGCCTCGCGTTTCATCCGGAATTTAAGGAGAACGGGAAGTTGTATGTTCATTACACCGCTCAGGGGCCGAAGCGTTCGGTGATCAGCGAATTCATCGCCAAGGGCGATTCGCTCGACATGAATAGCGAGCGGATCCTGATGGAAGTCCAGCAACCGGAATGGAATCACAATTCGGGTAATCTCCTGTTCGGCCCGAAAGACGGGATGCTCTACATTGCTTTTGGTGACGGTGGATTCCGGGACGGGATTCACCTCCTGGCACAGCGGCTCCAAGCCTGGAACGGCAAAGTTCTGCGGATCGATGTGAATTCGAAGTCGGAAGGTCGCGAGTATGGCATTCCTTCCGACAACCCGTTTGTCGATGTGCCGGCAGCCTGTCCTGAAATCTGGGCATTGGGGCTGCGGAATCCGTGGGGGATGTCCATTGATCCCGAGACGGGTGATTTCTGGCTCGCCGATGTCGGGCAGGATCTGTGGGAGGAAGTAAACCTGATCGAAAAGGGCGGAAATTACGGCTGGAATTACCAGGAAGGAGCCCGCGATTTTGCAACGCGCACCGAACTGATGGGGTTGCTGAAGCGCAAAAACAATCCCCCGCGCGGCGTGCAGTTCATCCCGCCTGTCCACGAGTATTCCAGGGCCGACGGATTGAGTATCACAGGAGGATTCGTGTATCGGGGCGACAAAGTGCCTTCTTTGAAGGGACACTACATTTTTGGCGACTGGAAGTTCGGAAACATGTGGGCGCTGGATTACGATTCCGTGGCCGGCGAGGTGAAAGGCAATCACCAAATTGAAAAACCGGCTGATCCGGCAAAACCGAATGTGCAGCCGACCGGTATTTATCCGGATGAAAACGGCGAGGTGATCGTGCTTGGATGGAACGGCAGGATCTTCCGGATCGTTTCGACGTGAACAGAAATTTCGAATCAACAGGGTTGGTTCGGAGAACAGACCCTGTTGGTTCGTTTGACGCCGTTTCGAGCGAAATTTTTTACGAAACGGTTTCGATCAGGTCTTCACGCGGGTAGCGGATTTTTTCCGCAGAGGCGTATTTGTCACCGTCGGCACGGTAACCGGCCGGGCAAAGGACGGCGGTGGTGAGACCTTTTTCGCCGAGGCCGAGTGCCTCGTCATATAGAGAGGGAACGAATCCCTCCATCGGGCAGCAGTCGATTCCAAGCAGGGCGGCGGAGGTCATAAAATTTCCGAGGGCGATGTAGCTCTGCAGTTTTGCCCAGCCGACGGCATCCTCGCTCCGGGCACCGGTAACGATGTCGCCGATCATCATTTTTTTGTAGCCATCAAGAGAGCCGGGATCTGCGTTGCGTGTGGAAATGGTGGTTTCGATGAGTCGATCGACGTCCGATACAGTCATTTCAGTTCGCACGGCGATCACGAGAAGGTGGGAGCAATCTGCCACTTGTCGCTGGTTGTAGGATGCCGCAACGAGGGAATTCTTGAGATCGGAATTGGTGATCACGAAAAATTTCCAAGGTTGGAGTCCGTAGGAAGAGGGAGTCAGAATGAGGCTTTCCTCCAACGTATCCCAGTCGGACTCGGGAATTATTTTTTCCGGATCGAACGATTTGGTGGCATAACGCCAGCGAAGTTGTTCCAGCAGTTGCGCGGAGGAGATGGTGGCCATGGCGGGAGTTTCGGAAGAAGGGTGGGGCCGGTCAAATTCTGATTTTCGAATTTTGAGTTGGGAAGGTCGCGGCTGATCCGGTAGGTTTGCGAGGTGAACGAAGTGCAGCAAGAGGCCCGAAACCTGATTTTGATTGGATTCATGGGGACCGGAAAATCAACCATTGGCAAATTTTCGGCCCGCAGCCTGGGGTTCCGGTATGTTGATACAGATGACGTGATTGTCGACCTGGCCGGAATGTCGATTCCCGAAATTTTTCAGAACCAGGGGGAAGAGGCGTTTCGCGATATCGAAATCGAGGCGGTGCAGAAAGTGGCAAAGTCGAATAACCAGGTGATCGCGACCGGAGGAGGTATTGTGACGCGGGAGGCAAACCGGAAGATCCTGAAGCGTTGCGGCTATGTAATTTGGCTGAAAGCGGATCCGGAATCCATCTTCGAGCGGGTGAGCCGGAATCGGAATCGTCCGCTGCTGCAAACCGAGAATCCCCTCGCCACAATCCGCGAACTGCTGGCAGAGCGGGAGGAATTGTATCGCGAGACGGCGGACTTTGAAGTCAACACCAGCGAATTGACCGTAGATGAAATCGTTCACGGGGTGACGGAATCCGCCCGCATCGCCTTTTGCTAACGATTTCGACCGGTTTAGAACGGGATATCGTCTTCGTCCTCGCCGGAATGCTGGGAGGCTCCACCATCACCGCTTTGTTGAGGAGGTGGGGCCTGTTGTTGCTGAGGGGGAGGAGATGCCTGTTGGGAATTTTGGTCCTGCGGAGGCTGCTGGTATTGGCCGCCGCCACCGCCCCCTCCCCCGTCTTCGCGTCCTCCGAGGAATTGAAAGTTTTCACCCACCACCTTCAACTTACTTCGCTTCTGACCGGTGTTTTTGTCTTCCCAGGAATCCATTTGAAGGCGGCCCTCAATGTAGATCGGGCGCCCCTTTTTCATATACTGGCCCACCAGTTCGGCGCTGCGGCCCCAGAGGGTGACATCAATGAAGGTGACGTCTTCCCGTCGTTCGCCTGTATCCGTTGTGTAGCTTCGGTTGCAGGCCACGCCAATGTCGGTAACGGCTGTTCCTTTTGGTGTGTATCGAACCTCGGGATCCCGGGTCAGATTTCCAATCAACATGACTTTATTCAGACTCGCCATGTTGAAGATATAAACCGAGGAAATCTCTTTTGGCGACCATTTCTTTCGGAGTACCTGAAAAGTGAAACGATATGATGGTTAGGAAGGGGGGAAGGAAGGACGGGACCGAACTTTTGGCTGGATTTTTTAACCAAATTGCCGCACACTACCGGCCCCGATCGGAATCTAAACCTCTTGATACCATCCGATCACAAATACCAACTTGCAGCTGGTGGAGGAACGTCCGGAAGTGAATGAGCTGGACGGCCGAAGTCAGCCCCCTCTCCCGCAAATGGCTACAAAAACAACCACAGACGGAACGCCCAAAAAGCGCGCCCGGAACAAGCAATCCAAGAAAAATATCAAGCGAATTGATTCGCCGAAGACTCATGGATGGCAAGTCCACGTGCGCCGCGGAGGCGTCTTGAAAACCAAATTGTTCAGTGACCGTGTCTACGGTGGAAAACGGAAAGCTCTTGAAGCTGCCGAGGAATACCGTGACCAACTTCTTTCCGAGATGGCCGGATTGGCCAAGCCTCTTTGGAAAATCAAGCGTACGCCCCGGACCAATACAGGTCACCTCGGCGTAAGCCTGACAGAATACGAAAACAAGTCCGGAAAGAAACGGAAAGTCATCACCGTGACGGCCCGGGAAAAACTGGGCAAGGCTGTGAATCGCAAATTTTCCGTCGACAAACTCGGCTACGAGCAGGCGGTGAAAAAAGCGGTTTCCTGGCGCAACAAAGTTCTACGCGACCGCGCCCAGGCGGAAAAAGACACCAAGGGGTGAGCCCCCTGTTGTCGCCTTCCAGCCCTCGATTTCGCTGGACTTTCCTACTGCTTTTCGGCAGGTTGGGAGAGTACAAAATGAGCGTGCGCACTGCCCCTGCCGGTCTCGTGATCGCCTTTTCCGCGATCACCCTCGGGACTGTTTTTGCGCAACAAACACATCCTGTCCGCCAATGGACCAGTTCGGAGGGCCGAACTTTGGACGCGTCCCTGGTTAGCGCCGATCGCAACGTTGTAGTTTTGCGGCTCAAAAACGGTCGAACCTCCCGCATCCCGATCCAAAATCTCAGCCGGAGAGATCAGGACCATTTGGCAAAACTGAATCGGCTCGGTCTTGCCTTTCCCGTAGTTGAAATGCCGGAAGAAGTCCGGGTTTCCGGGACGATTCAAGTCGAGGGCGGTCCCCGTCTGTTTCAGACCGAACATTTCGAATTCGAGACCGATCAAGGCGTTTCGAAGTCCTTCATTTCCGAAGCAGCACGCGTGTACGAAGGCACCTATCTTGCGGTCAAAAACCTTCCCTTTCACCTCGAACTGGCACCTCCAGACGGCAATGAACGATATCGCGGCCGGTTTTTAACCGACGCCAATTTTCGGTCAGCGATCGGGGGAAAAGTCGAGACGATTCCCGGGCAGAAAGTTGCTGGAGTATACTTGCCTCAACGCCGCGAACTCCTCGTTCCCTATTCCTCCCTGGGAGCAGCGCGACGTGGCAGCCAGGTAACCATGAATCGTTCCAGCGACACCAGCACCCTGATACACGAAGTCACCCACCAACTGCTTCATGACTGGCTGCCTTTGATTCCAACCTGGATGGCCGAGGGCCTTGCGGAGTCGGTCGCTTCCGTTCCCTATTGGAACGGTCGGTTTGATTTTCAGAAATCGGAAGAAGGTTTGAAAAACCGGCTGGTCGAAAAATATAGCCTCGACGAGGAAATATTGCACGTTGGCGATATGATTCGGCCCAGCGAACTGATCGCTCGCCGCCGCGTAGCCGGAGCGCCTGAAAATCAGCCAAGAGCCATCACTGCGGGGAAAAAGGAAACCCCGCGAGTCACTCGCAATTCAGATTCTGAATGGGATGGAACCCTTCGCGAGTATCGGGACTCACTTCTCCTCACTTGGTATTTCATCCACCTTGATCGACCGGAAGCCCCCGGCACTCCGATCGCGGCCTACCTGAAGCTTGTAGATGAAGCCAGAAACGAGACCGACCGCTTTATCGTTGATTACAACGAGCACGTCGAAGAATTCGAAGCACGGCGACAGGCCTACAACCGGCAGGTCAAACGATACAACGAAGAACTCGAGAAATTCCGCCTCGCCGTGAACCGATACAATGATCGCGTGCGGGAGTGGAACGCCCAAATTCTCGACGGAGTTCCCGAGTCCGAGCGAACGGATCTTGGCGCTCCTCCCCGTGAGCCGGTCCGCCCCGTCCAGCTTGAAATTCCCGAGATTCTCGAAAAGACTCCCAACCAGGGTCCGGTCGATCTGGTTCGGATCGTTCAGGAAAAAGCCGGTCATGCCCTGATCCGGGATCGCTCACCGGACGAACTGGACGCGGCCCTCCAAACGGCATACGCGCGCATGGGAATTTCCATCCAGTTCGAAGACTGAACTGCCGCGCAGTAATCGGTTCAACGGGGTAGGATTGGAGAACGAACCCTGTTCATTCGTTTTTCAAGCCTTCCGCAAATCTCTTCGCCAGCACATCAATCAGGCCGGGATGGGTCGCAAACAAGTCCGCCATGTGCGTTCGAAGGCCCGAACGTTCCTCTTCCGCTTCTTCGCAGATTTGGGCAATATCCCCACCGGGACCGGCATGGCGGCCGGGCGACAGGAACAGCATCGACAGAACCACATCCCCCGCAAAATCGCCCGTGCCGAGAAGGTTTTCCAACAGGGGCTCGTTGAAATCGTATTCTTCGCCTTCGCGGCGTTCCATCGATGATGGTTCGACTGCTTCCGCCTCTTCGCCGAGCAAATCGCGAAGCTGGCTGGCCAGAAAATTCCGGACCCGGTTCACAGCGATCCGGGGCGTGCCATGATCAACGAGAGTCACGGCCGGGTGATCCAGATTTTTCTCCGCGATTTTTTTGCGAACAAGTTCGACCAGGATCTCCGCCACGTCGGTGTTTTCCTGATCCTCGAGATCAACAAGGCAGGGCGCAATTTTCACATCCAGTTCCGGCCAGTCGTTGCCCCTGTGTTCCTCCACCCGTTGAGGCAGGTATTCGTAAATCGCGGCACTTCGGCCGAAAAACAGCGGCACGACCAGGAACGAGTTCGTTCCGCTTTGCTCCCGCTGTTTCTTGATGAATGGCTCGAAAATCTCAGCCGGTACACCATCCAACTCAGAAGGATCGACCTTGGTTGAGTGCAGGAGCGAGACCGGGTGAACTTCGTGGCCGACTTTCTCAGACAGTTGACCGGCAATTCGACGAAGGCTCAGAGTTGCCTCAGCCCGGTGGGAACCGTTATCGACAAGCAGAGTGCAGGGAATGGATTGATTGCTCATAAATTCACGGAACCGCATACATAGGATACGGCTTCCGTTAATTTCCGGAGCAAAAAAATCAGCCCGTCACCTCGCCCACGAGTTTTTCCAGGCGCTTCGCGAATTCCACCCAGACCACGCGGCCTTCGCCGGAGTCATCCACCTCCTGCCCGGCGTGAATCGCCGCTTTCAGGTGGGGCTCGATCGAAAGCCAGCCGTCGTATCCGGTATTCTCCAAATCCTCGATGATGCGGCGCTGCACCGGATCTTCGTCGACGTGACAGGTGATGTGCTCGTCCGTGCCGTCCGGATTCGGCTTGGCGCACTTGATGTGCACGTGATCAATATGATCGCGTGTCGCCTTGTAGTAATTCCAGGTCGCCTCGGTTGAATTCTCGTGGAGCGAATTGTTTCCCGTGTCAAAAACCAGTCGCAGTGCCGGGCTATCGACTGCTTCGGCAATCTCGAGGTAGCCCTCAGCGTTCCAGCCGTATCCGCTGCAGTTTTCGTGGGCCAAAATCACCCCTTCGCCCTCCGCGATTGTCGCCAATTCCCTGATCCGCCGGACGACTTCGGCTTTCCAGTCCTCTTTCGAGAGCGGATTGTCCTCCGGATTCGGGTAGCTCATGATCCGCAAATATTTCGTGCCGCATTCCCGCATTCTGGGTGCGACGCGCTTTAATTCGTCGATATCCACCTGGAAATCGTTCGTGATGGGACGTGCCCAGTTCCCGATCTGACCACCAAATCCGACGATCGCGATTCCTTCTTCCTGCAGTTTTCCCCGGGCCGAGGCCCATTCTTCATCCGTCAAATCGACGACATTTTTCCCGTCGAGCAGTCGCAGTTCGATCGCGGACCAGCCGCATTCTTTCAGCGTGGATATCTGGCCGTCGAGGGTCTTTTCCGCTTCGTCAGCAAAACCGGTGTATTGAAAAGGCATCGTAAAAATGGGTTGGGTGTTTTGGAGATTTTTCGAATCAACAGGGTATGCAATACGAACCAACCCTGTTGATTCGTAAAGCGGAAAAACGCGTCATTTCACCCAGACGGCCGGACTCATCCCGAACACGAAAGGCTCAAAATCGGGGGAATCGGGCTGGTAGGGCGGCATCATCGGCCACCAGGGTTCCAGAATGCCGGGTCCGGTGGCTACAGCGCAGAGGAAATCGCCCGGCTTGGCGTCCCAGTCGGACAGGGCAAATGTCTGTTCGAAAATTACGCCGGGTTTCGATCTGGTCCGGGGAAACCCACGCTCCTGGCGGACGAGTTCGCCGTTTCGAAAAATCCGAACCCGATCGGCATTCGCCCAGCTTGGGCCGGTCACGCGAACGGTAACGCCACCGGCCTTCTGGTCGAGTGATAGATCAGTCAGCAGCCCGAAACTCACCCACGTCTGCCCGTTCAAAAACGAATCAACCGCCTCGCTCACGTCGATTTTTCCGGGGTCGCCATCAGTGGCTTTCACGTAGGTGCGGCCCTGGCCGGGGATCGCGAAATTCACCGTGTGGCTGTCGCTGGAACCGACCGCGGCGATCTTGTGTCCGCTTTTCAGAAGCGCAAACCAATCGCCTACCAATTGCAGTGGGTCGGTTTGCTGGGCGCCGGAATTGATGATTTCAATCCCGTTGGCGCGCAGTTTTCGACCATTCAAAAAGGTGCCGGTTTTCAGATTGAAATTCTCCGGGGCGAGTGGGGTGAAATTTCGATGGACGTCGCGACCGTGATTGAGGATGCAGACCTTCACGTCCGGCGTGGCATAAATATTTTGAAAAATCTGCGTCCAGTCGCGGAGCTTGTGCTGGGCGGGTTCGGCGCCGGGTTGAATCGGGAAACTGTTGAAATGGCCGAGGTTGGTTGTCACCTCGCAGCCCAGAACTGTCGTGAGCCAGCGATCCGCACCGATTCGTTTCGCCTCGGGCGCGTAATCGATGTGCTTGTCGTGACCGGTTGCGATCGGTAATTCGACACCTTCACCAGCCGCGGAAATAATCCGCTCCGTCAGGGTGCAATCGCCGTGCCGGTCGAATTCGTAAGTATGCAAATGAGTGTCGCAGGCGACCAGGCCGGGGGTTTGAACCTCGCGGCGGAGTTTGAAGACGAGCTTCGCACCGCTGGCGAGTGTTACCGTCTTTTCGCCGAGGCTGTATTCAAAACCACGTCCGCAGTAGATCTTGTAGTTTCGTCCCTTTTCGACGGCTGCTTCCGCTTTCCCGTCGATCGAATAAATCACGCCTTCCCGCACCGCCAGACGGTCGTTGGATTCCGCGCCGAGAAACGCGAGCACGCCGGTTTCGGCATCCACGATGGTGAAGCGGCAGGGAATCGGTTCGCCTGAATTTTCGTCGAGGCAAACCAGTTCCAGCCGTGCTGACAAATCGCCGGGAACGCCGCGACGGAAGCCTCGATTCTTGGCCAGCTGGTCCATCCGTGCCTCGTCGGCGAGCGGGAAAACTAGGTCATGGAGAACGATGTCTCCAACTTCAATGTCATCCGGATTTTTGGAAGTCGTCGCGATTTCCAGCACGTTATCTTCCGCTTTCAGAAGGCCGCCGGGGATTGTGATTCCGTGCTCGAGGTGATTGTGATCGCGCTGGAGCTGCCCGATTTTTTCTCCGTTCAAAGTCACCGTCCAGGTTTGCTTGGTGCCTTTCTGCCGGAGGGTCAGCAATTTCCAGCTCTCCGGATTTCCCGCATCGAATTGGAGCTGCAGTTTTTCAGCCTCCACCGTATCCGGATAGTGGGTCCATTCCCGCGGTTCTGCATTTCGCAGGTGGTGAAACGCCGAATCAACGACCTGTTTTTCCGCCTGCAGCTGCAGGATCGGGGTCAGGAAAAGCAGGGCGGGGAAGAGCAATCTCATTCCTGAACCTACGAAACGGCGGAGAGGTTTTCCAACCCGTGATTGAGGCAATTCACGCGCGGTTTGGAAACTCGTTCTCCATTACCTCGTAATTCGGCTGGATAAACCCCCGCGCCCGATACGTCGACTGAGCGGCGATGTTCTCTTTTTCGACATAGAGTCGGATGCCGCAGACATCGGGATCGCGTTCCGCCAGCTCGGTGACATGAGCCAACAGGGCGGAAAAAACGCCGTGTTTCCGCGAATCCGGCCGGACATAAACGCTCTGCAGCCACCAGAACTGGCCGTTTCGCCAGTCGCTCCATTCAAAGGTGAACATCAGTTGCCCGATCACTTCGCCTTCGGGGGATTCGGCCACAAAATATTGTCCTCTTGAAGAATCTTCGAGCAGTGCGCCTACACCGGCAGTCAGAATCTCCCGGTCGAGATTGTGATCTTCGGTCTCGGTGGCGAGCCGGGTATTGAACTCGACGATGACATCGCTGTCAGAGAGGGTTGCTTCACGAATCTGGACATTATGGGGGTGAAATTGCATGCGCTGCCAAGATTTCGCGCCTGCCGGGAAGGTCGAGTGACGTGTCTGTCATACATATCAGAAAATCCCGAGGTAGGAGCTTCTACGCGGCTCATTTGTTTCCCGCGGACACGCCGTAGCGAACCGGAGCGATGAAATCGAGGGACCGGCCCGCTGGCAGATGAGCGAGATCGTTCTCATCTCCGGCGGGACGATTCACTTTCCAGCGCAGTTTTTCAGCTCCATGAGCAGCGAGAGTTACCCGGGTGTATTCTCCGTCAGCAGTTTCGATGAAGCCTTCCCATTCCAGATGCACGATGTGCTCCCAGTCGCGGCCGTCGTTTCCCCGTCCCCGGGCGTTCGGGCCTCCGGCGGCTATAGTCCGGCCGGATATGCGGAAGAGACCGGGCGATTCAGGGTTTGCAGTCGCGAATAGTTCGATCGTTTCACCAAGCGTTTCGGCGCCGGTCTGATCGCCGCCGAGGGGGTTCACGTCGAGATGGCCCAGGTAGGCGTTTGAGGCAAGAATGCGTCCGAGTTCGATCGGCACGGCAAAATTGCCCCCGGCTTCAGCAGCCTTCAGGAATTTTAGCTGGATGGATTTCGGGATTTCGAACCGGTCTTCGATGTAATTGTCCTGGCTCCGGGAATTGGAGGCCGGTTCACCGTTATCGCCGAAGGCACGACCGAAAACGCGTGCGGGCAGGGCACCTTCGGGGATTGGAAGATGGCCGGGGCAGGTCTCGCCGTCGGCGTGAGCTGCTGGAATTTCGAAGTGGGATCCGTCGTCCGGAACGTCGGGCAGCTTGTGCGCGGGAAAGCGCATGAATCGCTCAGTGGCGACGGGATCCGTGTTGTCCGGAAATTTTTGGAAACGGGATTCAGTGTGCACAAAGAAGGCGGTGAGCTGATCTTCATCTTCAAACATGAGAGACCAGGTGAGCACCTTGCCGGCCGAATTCATGACGCCGATTCCCTGCGGTGCCGGCTGAGTTTCGCGGAAGTGTCGGTAAATCCGGCCCTCCGCTCCGGAGGGCGGGTTGGCCACTTTGCCCGCTTTTAACGCGACCGGGATGAAATTCGTCCGGATCAGCTCGACGACCTTTGGGTTGGAAAAGACCGCCTCACGGGCGGCACCGGCGAAAACTCAACATCGCTTATCGTCGATCGGACGGTCGATGAACATCCACAATACAATCGGCTTGTTTTCCTTTTGAGAAGCAGCGAGGCCTTCGAGCAGGCAGGTTTTCCATTCGATTTTTCGCCAGGCGACATCTTTGACACGAAGTTCTTCGATTTTTTCCTGCAATTCAACAGGGGTAGCTGCGGCGAAAGGATCCGGAATTTTCACTTTCGGGATCGAAAAGGAGGCCTGCGGCTTCGGGTCTGCGGGCGTTTCCCCGCCGAGAATCTGAATGGCCCGGTCGAGGGTGGCTTCCGCTTCGTCGTGCATACCCTGCTTCATCAGGGCGCCGAATTTTTCCATCAGTTGGCGGACTTTCTCCGGGATTTCCCCGGGTTGGCTGAGAGATTCCATCCCGGCTTGAACCTTCCGGATTTTTTGCTGGAGCCTCTGTTCGAGTTCCTGCCGGTTTTTTTGCTGTTGGGCAATCAGCTGCGTTTTGAGTTGTCGGAGTTGACCGACCTGTTCAGCGGTGAGTAATCCCTGCGCCTTGATCAATATTTCCAATTGGGCCCGTTTCATCATGCGCTCGGCGTCGAGCAACTCATCAAGTTTTTCCAATGCCTCTTCGACCTCAGGGCTGTCGCTGGCGAGCAGCTCATTCATTTCCCGGTTTGCCGTTTCGACTTTCTTTTGAACTGGCGCGGCTTCGGTTTGAATGGATTCGACGATTTCGCGGATTTTTTTGTGCTGCTCTTCAGACAAACCGATCGCTTCAGCCTGTTGAACGATGAAGTGAGGGGGGAAAAGGTGGGACGTGCTTTGTTGCGGCTGTTGTTGTGCCAACGCGGGTAGCGAAATGGATGCGAGAAAGGCGATGATTCGGTAATTCATAATTTAATGGGATTGGTTTGAATGAGTAAATTCGGGGTCGAGAAGAAAATCAGAGGGAGAGTTCCAGGATTCTACAGACGTCAGGAAAAACTCGTGGGAAACCAATTCGGCGTATTCATCGAAATTGATCTCGGCGGGTTTCTGCCGGGGCAGCCAGTCCGGATACGCGAGAACCAGGCCGACCACAGCGGTCGCAACAAACACCACCCAGATCCGTCGGTCCGAAACGGTTTTTTCTTCGCTTCGCGTAACCTCCGGCAGTGAAAAGCCGGGAGCGGATTCAGCGTCGCGCGACTTTAGGGTGTCGAAAGCGGCGCGGATTATCTGTTCGTCGGGGTCACTCATTTTCGGTGTCGGCCTCCAGTTTTTTGCGGAGATTTTTCTTGGCCCGGTGGTAGTGCGTGCGGGCGGACCCGATCGTGACGCCCATCACACCGGCCGCTTCTTCGATCGTGAGATCCTGGTAAAACACGAGGTGCAGGATTTCCTGTTGCCTGCGGGACAGGTCGGCCACCAGTCGGCGAATCCGGGCGTTCGATTCGGCGGCTTCCAAATCCGTGCCTGGATCGGAGAGTGCTGTTGGCTTTTGCGACTGGTAGCGAAAAATTCCAATTCGCCCCAGGATTTTGCGGCGCCGGTCTTCGCGGGCGGAATTGAGGATCACGCCGAACAGCCAGGTTTTGAAGGTGGATTTTTCGCGAAACACCGCGCGGCCGGAAAGGATTTTTTCGTAGGCTGATTGCAGGACATCCGCCGCCGAATCGGCGTCGCCCCGGCAACAGTTCCGCGCCCAGCCGAAGCTTAGGGGATGAAGTTCGGACAGTTGCGCCCGCAATTCGGAGGTGTCCATCGACGGCGTTAAAAAGGTTCATCTTACCGTTCGATGAGTGACACGGGAACGGGATTTATATGACAAGTCGCCGAAAAAAATCAGGAATCTGTTTGCTGTTCGTTTCCGACCAAGACGGGAACGGCTTCGCAAATTTTCTCCCAGCCCTTGAAATTCCAGCGGTTGGGGAATCCGGAGCACTGAGCCGGCTTCACCTCGTTGATCCGGCAGTGATTTTTTCCCTCCAGAAAAATGCATTCGCCATTCGGTTTTTCGATCAGGGTCAGGCCTGCGCGGTTGCGCCGGATATCGGTGTATTCCGCGACGAATTCGTAGAAATCCATCTCGAGGAATTCAGCGATTTTGTCGATTTCTTCATCGGAAACCGGCACTTCGCCGGGCCAACGGCAGCAGTTTCCGCAGCGCTGGCATTGCCAATGGATTTTGGAGTGATCACCGGGTTCGGCGGACATAAGAAACGAGTCAATCGGGTTGGTTTGACGAATGAACCCTGTTGGTTCGTTTTTGTCGAATCTTTGGCTCTGTAAATCGCTGAATTCCAGAAATTTCGGTAAATTTGGTTAGTCGAGTGATTTGAGTTAACCAATGTTAAGTTTTTTCTCTTCGTGGCCGATTTCGCCTGTGGCAAAATTTGATTTGCCATGCTATGATTGGCCTTTCATCGACAACCTGTATTCGGGCTGGTGGGACCTGCCGTCTCCCTGACCAATCCACCCCGTTCTAGAAATTAAGACCTCAACTTATAAAATCCATGTTTGGAAAACTTTTTGGTGCTTTCTCTAATGATATTGGCATCGACCTCGGAACGGCGAACACGCTGGTAAACGTGAAAGATCAAGGAATTGTGCTTCGGGAACCGTCGGTTGTAGCGGTCAAGTCGGGGACAAACCAGGTTTTAGCCGTTGGTGATGACGCGAAGCGAATGTTGGGGCGGACGCCCGGAAATATCGTGGCGATCCGGCCGTTGAAGGACGGTGTGATTGCCGATTTTGAGGTGACGGAGGCAATGCTGCGGCATTTTATTCGGAAGGTGCACAGCCGGAAGACGATGGTGCGGCCACGTGTCGTGATTGCGGTTCCGTCCGGCATTACAGAGGTGGAAAAGCGTGCAGTAAAGGAATCGGCCCAGCATGCCGGCGCGCGTGAAGTTCATCTAATCGAGGAGCCAATGGCGGCAGCGATCGGGGTGGGTTTGCCCGTGCAGGAAGCCGCGGCAAATATGATTGTGGATATCGGCGGTGGTACGACTGAGGTCGCGATCATTTCGTTGTCGGGGATTGTTTATTCCCGGAGCGTGCGTGTGGCAGGTGACGAATTGGATGAAGCGGTCGTCCAATACATGAAGCGCGCATATAATTTGATGATTGGAGAAAGAACAGCGGAGGAAATCAAGATCCGCATGGGCTCAGCCTATCCGCAGGGCAAGGAGACGTCTGTGGAAGTGAAAGGCCGCGATTTGGTGGCTGGATTGCCGAAGACGATCACAGTGACAAGTTCAGAGATTCGGGAGGCAATGCTGGACCCGTTGAACACGATTGTGGAATCGGTTCGCGTCACGCTGGAGCGGTGTCCGCCTGAACTTTCGGCGGATTTGGTGGATCGGGGAATTGTGTTGGCCGGAGGAGGCGCGTTGCTTCGCGGATTGGATCAACTTTTGACCGAGGAGACCGGCCTGCCGGTGCACGTGGCGGAAGATCCGCTGAGTGCCGTGGCGGAAGGAGCCGGAAAAGTTTTGGAAGAACTGGCCTTCCTGAAACGTATTTCTGGACAGGGGGAGTAATCGCGATTTTTCCCACTTCGCACAGAATCAATGAGTCGAATCAACGTCATTTTCCTGGTGGCCTTCGTCGGGGCACTGGTCTGGGTCTTTTTGTTCAATCCGGAAGGGGTTGAGCGGATCCAGAGGGGAGCGTTGAAGGTGTTCCGGCCGTCAATTGAAGCATCGACGAACCTGGAGGAGACGGTGAAGGGATTTGGTGAGCCAAAGCTGAGCGCCTCGGAGTTGAAGGAATTGCTGGATGAGGCGCAGCGCGAAAGAGATCAACTTCGCCTCGAGGTCTTGAAACTGGATGAGTTGTTTGAGGAAAACCGGGCATTGCGTTCGGCGTTGAATTACTCGGAAAATTCGCCATTGCGGCTGGTGCCTTCCCAGGTCATCGGGCGGAAACCGTCGACTTGGTACAACACGATGGTGATTGATAAGGGGAAAGCGGATGGAATTGTTCCGGACAGCCCGGTCATTGTGCCGGTTGGCGATTATGCAGGGCTGGTGGGCAAGATTTCCGAAGTGCGAAATGACAACACTTCGGTGATTATCCTGGCAACGGACGAAATGTGCCAGGTGGCGGCCCGAATCGAGGGTACGGCCGAGCAGGGAATTATTTCCGGTCAGCGGGGGGCGTTGCAGATTCAGCCGGATTTGCACCTTCGATATTTGCCAAAGAACGCCACGGCAAAAGAGGGCAGCAAGATTATTTCGTCGGGGGCGGGCGACCTTTTTCCGGAAAATCTGCTGCTGGGTGAAGTGAAGGAGTTCAAGGTAGGAGCGATTGATTCGGAAGCGACGGTCGTTCCTGCGGTGGATTTCAACAAGTTGAAGAACGTGTTTGTGATTTTGCCTGAGAAAATCGAAGTGGAAGGGGAAGGGGGCGATCCGGATACCGGTGCGGAGTCGCCGAAGCCTCCGGATTCAAATACCGGTTCGCCAGTGAAGGCGACGACCCAGGTGACAAATTCCGGGTAATCAGGCGGATGGAGATGCGATGATTTATTGCCTGCTCATTACGGTATTGCTGATCCTGGCTTTTTTTCTCCAGGAGTTTATTCCTGTTCTCGAATGGGCGTATCACTCGAGAATGCTGCTGGTGCACGCCACGTTTTTCTGTGCTGCCGTGACCGTTCCGTATCCCGTCATGCTCATGCTCGCGTTTGTTGCGGGGTTCGTCTGGGAAGCCCGTTATCACCTTCCAATCACGGCCGGGAACGAAGTAGCCGCCTTTTCGCAGGCAGAATTGCATTTTGGTTTCACGATCTTCCTGTTCGGTTTACTGGGATCGGTGATCCAGGGAGTACGCCCGCTTTTCCGTCGTGGACGCTGGGAATTGCCCGTCCTCATGATCGGCGTCTGCACGCTGGTTGGAATCCTGATCCAATATCTCGTGATCAGTTTTCATCGGGGCGAATTCAACTGGACGGGGGACCTTTGGTTCAATATGTTGATGACGGCATTGTTTTCGATGTTGGCATCGCCCTTTATCCTCCTTTTGATGAGCAGGATGGCGAAATGGACAGGGTATAAAATTCGGATGGAGGGAATCACACGAAAGTACAGTTTCTATGGTGACGCATTTTAGAATTCGGTTGTATATCCTCGCACTGTTGGTGCTGGGAATGTTCGCGGTCCTGGTTTTGCGGCTCTATCGCATCCAGATTATCGAGCATAATGATTACGTGAAGCGGGTTCCCGGCGAACGTTTCGAATCCGTGCGAATTCCCGGGATTCGCGGGGAGATTAAGGACCGGAATGGAATCACCTTGGCGGAGAGCGTGCGAAATTACGAGCTGCAGTTCGATCTCAAGACGATTCGGGACACTTTCGTCAAGAACTTCGGATATGACAGAATTCCCAAACGGGAGTGGGAACGGATCGACAAGCACGGGATGAAGCAGAAGAAGAAAGAAGACGACATTGTGCAGATGGTCGAGGAAACCGTTTTCCCGGGACTCGCCAAGCTTGGCCTGCTGGCCGAGTACAGTTCGTCCGCCATGCAAGTTCATTACCGCTCTACCGCGGGGATCGTGCCCTTCACCTACCGGCGCGATTTGACCTTCAAGGAGTTCGCCCGATTTGCAGAAAACAACCTCGGCATTCCCGGTGTGACCGTGAAGCGAACCGGGAAACGTCGTTATATTTACGACTCCCTGGGCTGCCATTGGATCGGTTACATGAACCTCGCCGACGTTGAAACAGTCCCAACCGACGAGCGGAAAAAATTCAATTACTATGTGGGCGATGACTATGGCGTGCAGGGTGTGGAAAAAACGATGGACCACTATCTGCGCGGCAAGCCCGGCAAACTCGTCATCAAAAAAGACGAGAAGGGCAAGTACATCGGGGAAGTCAGCCGGACTGAAGCTCAGCCCGGATCGGATGTTTACCTGACGATTGATGCCCGCATTCAAACCATCGCCGAGCAGGCATTGCGTAAGATCGGGCGGGGTGCAGCTGTGGTGGTCGATCCCAACAACGGCGAAATTCTCGCGATGGCCTCTGTGCCTTCCTTCAATCCCAATGCTTTTATTCCGGAAGTCTCCGTCGATGACTGGAAACGCTACACCGAGGACCCGACAAGCCCGATGTTTAACCGGGCAGTCAATCCCGCCGCTCCCGGTTCGACCTGCAAGGTTCCCATTGCTTTGGCCGGTTGCCTGTCGGAGTCCTGGAAATACCGGTTTTCCTGCGGCACGGGCATGCAGTTTCGCGGGAAATTCATGAAATGCTGGTGCGCCGGACGCGGCTACAGCCACGGATCGCCCAACGTCTCCGAAGCCCTCAAGGTTTCCTGCAACGGATTTTTCTATCGCTACGCCAACCACACCGGCATTCGCAACATCCAGACCATGACCGGTCTGCTCGGCATGGGTAAACCGACCGGGATCAAGATCACCGGCGAAAACGGCGGCACCATCCCCAATCCCGACTGGCTGAGGCAGAAAGGCCTCATCTGGTCCGACGCCTTCACCGCTCTTGTTTCGATCGGGCAGGGTGAGACCGAAGCCACACCGCTCCAAATGGCCTCCGTAACCGCTACCGTGGCTAACGGCGGAATCGTTTACCAGCCCCGCATCGTCAAAAAAGTACTCGAAAAAGACGGCGAAATTGTCTGGGAAGAACCACCGAAAATCCGTCACAACCTCCTGGAAGAAGGCCTGACGGCCGAGCAGATTGAAACCGTGAAACGCGGCATGTGGCGCGTCACCAACGAAGCAGGGGGCACAGCCGGCCGGGCTTCGTCCGAGATTACCGTGCTGTGCGGAAAAACCGGAACAGCCCAGACGGGGAACCTTAAAGAGCCGACCAATGCCTGGTTTATTGCTTACGCACCATACGACAAGCCGGAATACGCCGTCTGCGTGTTCGTTCAGAACGGCAAATCCGGGGGAGGCGCAGCCTCGCCGATCGCAAAAAAAATCATCGAGGAAGCCACCGCAATGGCGAAGCATGACCACAAGATTGAAGTGGTCGCGGTTGAGGAAGCCGTCGGGCATCGCGGCCGGATCGAATCCGTTTCCTTCGAAGGCGGAGGCATGACACTGCTCGCTGCCGCCGATGACGCGTCGGAAACAGCCGTGGACGTGCAGGATTTCGTTCCCAGCCAGCTCCGAAACAGTGGCAACCAGCGTCGCTACACGCCGGTGCAGCCATCCATCAAGCGCTCTGCCGACCGCCGGGGTTCCGTCTCCAACCAAAACCGGAAGCGCACCCTGCAGTTCCGCCCGTTCAAAAAACTGTTCGGCGGGGGTCGCTAGGGGAAAATTCGCGAAAGACGAATCAACAGGGTACGTTTGCCGAATCAACCCTGTTGAATCGATTCCGCAGGTCGCCCCAGCAGCTGGCACGATGCGCGAAATTGCTGAATTGCGGACCGAAACTGGCTTCAAAAGAAAAATTGTCCTACGGGCAGGATTCCGCTACCGTTCCGGAAGTTTCCCATGCTCTGATTTCAGACGGGGACCGCTTGGAAATGGACGAATTCGTTCACAGATCTCTTTTCACGGCTCTTCCCGCCACCGTGGCGGGTGGAGAATTCGCCCTGCCCGGTATAGCGGGCGAATCCATGACGACGTGTCAAATTTTTCAATACAAACACTTTGCTACGCAAAACAATGTTCGCCAAAATAAGGAAATGGTTCGGGCCCCGCAAACTGGCTGAGGGCAATAAAATTGTAATTAACTGCGAAAAACTCGAAACACGGGTCGCCCTGCTGGAGCAGGGATCGCTGGAAGAATACACGGTCGAACGGGTCAACGATGAAAACATCGTTGGCTCCATCTTCAAAGGTGTTGTCCGTAATATCGAGCCCGGTTTGAAGGCCATGTTCGTGGATATCGGTTTCGAGAAAAATGCGTTCCTCCACTTCTGGGACGCGATTCCTGAAGCTCTCGATTCCTCCCTGGAGGAAATCCAGCGCGGCGGAAAAGGCGGCGGTGGGGGCGGACGAGGTGGCAAAGGACGCGGAGGCCGAAAAAAGAAACGCCCGCCCCGTATCCAGGCGAAAGATATTCCGGATTTGTATCCTGTCGGTTCGGAAGTGCTGGTACAGGTCACCAAGGGGCCGATCGGCACCAAGGGACCGCGAATTACCACGAATATTTCCCTGGCCGGTCGATACATGGTTTTGATGCCGCGAAATGACCAGTTCGGGATTTCGCGGAAAATTGAAGATCCGAAGGAGCGCCAGCGTCTCCGGAAAATCATGGCCGAAAAACTGACTGTGCCGGACAATATGGGCGTGATCCTGCGGACGGTCTCTGTCGGCCAGAAGGTCCGCTATTTCGTACGGGATTTGGCAATTCTGCTAGATCAATGGGACGAAATTGAAGAGAAAGCCGCGGCTCAAAAAGCGCCGCTTTGCGCCTTCCAGGAACCGGATTTGATTGAGCGAACCGTGCGCGATTTCCTCACCGACGAAATCGACGAGGTTCTCTGCGATGACGCGGAGTCCTGCGAGCGCATGAAGGACCTGATCGGCATCATTTCCCGACGATCCAAAAACCGGATCACGCATTTCCAATCACCCCAGCCGATTTTCGAAAAGCTCGGCATTCAAAGACAAATCGACGATGCCTTTTACCGGCAGGTCTGGCTCCCGAGCGGCGGATATCTCGTGATCGACGAAACCGAGGCCCTCATCGCAATCGATGTGAACACCGGCCGGGCCAAGAACAAGGACAAGATGATCCTGCAAACCAATATCGAGGCAGCGGAGGAAATTGCCCGCCAGCTCCGGTTGCGAAATATCGGTGGCCTGATCGTCTGCGATTTTATCGATATGAAGGGCCGCCGGGATCAGATGGCGGTCTACAAGACGATGCGCGAGAAGCTGAAAAGCGATAAGGCCAAGACTCAGGTCCTGCAGATTTCCCAGCTCGGGCTCATGGAAATGACCCGCCAGCGACTCCACGAAAGCCTCAGTCTCACGGTGAACGAACCTTGCCACTACTGCCAGGGTCGCGGATCGGTAAAAAGCACCGAATCCATGTCGGTCGAAATTCAGCGGTGCATTGCCGCGATTTTTGCCAAACATGGCGACCGCTACACGGAGATCGTCGTCATCGTTCACCCGGACGTGCTGGAGCGGTTACGCACCCACGACAGCGAGTTACTGGTCGAACTGGAGCGCCGCCACAACGCGCGCCTCACGTTCCGCAGCGATCCGACCTACCACCGCGAGCAGGTCGTCGTGGCCGATCCGAAGACCCAGCAGGAAATCCATGCCTGATCAGTTTTCAGATTTCTGAATCTGAATGGATTCGACGATGACCGCGTTTTTGAACCCGGGCAGCAATTTGCCCCGTTCAATCTGTGTTGCACCAACGATTTCCGCCCGCTTTACTGCCTCATCCCAGTCGGAAACCGCACCCGTTTCTTCCGGGTTCAGTCGCAATTCGAGACGAAACTTTCCGCCCGGCCAACCGCGACTGTAGCCTACCGGTTTCGATCGAACAGGGTTGGTTCGTTGATGATACCCTGTTGATTCGCGAAGCGGGCCGGTTTTGGCGACGAGAAATCCCTGGAAAAAGACGCCGAATTTCGGGTGCTTGATCACTGAGCCTGATGCGACTGCCCCCGGCTCGGGATTCCATTTTTGCTGGTGTGTGTTCCAGCGTGTCATTGTCAAAAAACCGGTCCTGCCAACCATGGATTCGGGTAAGTCCAGGACGCGAATCCAGATTTCTGTACCGGCGTAACGCGGGTCGTTTGGGAGGTTGTCATCCGATTTGTAGCTGCCGTTGACCACGGCCGCGTATTCGCGGATCCAGTTCAGGAACGACACGTAGTCTGTATCGTTGAGACGCATTTTCTGGCCGCCCCCGTGGTCCGATATATCAAGAGGCTTCAATAGCAATTCCGATTTCTCCGGGTTTTCCAGGTCAAGCAATTCGGTGTTTTGCATCAGGTATCTCATCGATGCTCCGGGACCGGCAGCCTTCAGCCAGGCCATTTGATCCCCGTGCTTTTTCCGGTGTTTTTCAAATTTTGGTCCGCCCGGCATATGGCAACCGGCGCATCGAAACCGCAGCGACCAGATATTTCGCACATAGGAATCCAACAGCCGATCTGTCCTGGCGTGGCGAATCACTGCGTCAGGCACGTCAGGTTTCGCAAGTTCCTCCGGCGCGAGTCCGGGGGCATCCCGAAGCGATTCGTCCGCCGCCGAGGCGACGATCCAGGCCGTAAATGCCTCCAGTTCGGCTTTCCGAACCGCCGGTGCGATCCGACTTTTCAGACCGGAGCCAGTTCCGGGGGTCATGGCAATAAACTCGAGAATTTTCGATTCCTTTGGAGCCTCCAGGTCGATTAGGCCGAGATCCCGAAGATTTACGAAAGTTTTCGTTGCATCGGGGAAAAGATAATTTTTCAGATCGACGCCCGACAGGTGGCATTCCGTGCAGCTGGACGGGTCGTCCGACTGAAAAATCGGGAGAATTCTTTCGGCAAAAATCGCTTCCGGCGTCGCTTTTTCCTCCGCCACAGCAAAAGTCGCGAGAAAAAGGAGCAGGTGCTGAATTTTCATGAAGAGAAGAGGGGTTCAGGAAAAAATTGCTGGACGCGACATCAGTTTATGTGTTTACAATGTCATAACAAGAAAATTTCCAAATCCCATAAATTAAGGCTCGATTTTGGGCCGGATAACATCATAAAACGAAGGAAGGAAAGACCCATGCGAGTGACACAACCTCATAGAAAGAATTGGAAAGCGCGCGCAGGTTTCACACTGATGGAACTGCTCGTGGTGATCGTAATTATCGGCATCTTGGCATCATTTATGTTTCCCGTAGCAACCGGCGTCCTGCGTCGTGCAGAGGACCGGAATGCGGAGAATACCTGCCACAACCTGAAGAACGGCATTGCCGCTTACTTTACCGAATATCGAAAATATCCCGTGTTGGGTGGCTCATCCAGCGGCGACGAACAGCTTTTTTCGGATCACACCCTGATGGATGTGCTTCTCGCAGCAGAAGGTGAAGCCCGTCCCGGTGGTCTCAACCCCCGACGAATCGTCTTTTTCTCCGGTCGACAGGCTCGTCCGGCTGCCGGAGGCAAATACCGGAAAGGGATCAAGTTGGAATCCGGCGGGGCCGGCGAACTTTGGGATCCGTATGCGGAATATTACCGCGTCATTCTCGATACCGATTACAACAACCGGATCATGGCTCCGTCCTGGGCGAGCGATGATTCGAGCGAACTTCCCGCAACCGTGATCGTCTGGAGCGCCGGACGGGACAACGAAGACAACGAGGCCCGCGATAATATTACCACCTGGTAAATCGCGGACTGTTTTAAAATTTCCAAATCAAAACGCCCGCAGAAACGCGGGCGTTTTTTTGTGCTCGAGGATCCGGAACATTGCAATGCGGACCAACAGGGTTGATTCAGCGAACGAACCCTGTTCATTCGACGAGACTGCGGCATCGACTCATTTTTCAAATTTTTTCGCAAAATTGCGCCGAAATATTGCAAAAATTTTAAAAAATGAGTTGCGGAAGATAAAATATCTACGATTCTTAACCATCAACCACACGTGGTTGTTTTCGGAATCGGATATTTTATGATTGGCTTCCCGTTTCATGCCCGCTTGCTCACCGTGCTCGGCTGCCTTGTGCTGCTGCCGCTCGTGACTTTCGGGGACAACGGTTCCGGTGGATTATTTGGGGGAGGGGACCGAACGGTTTTCGCCTACGATTACTTCGATCTCGGGTATCTTCACTACCAGTTCGACGATGGGGCGGTGGAGAATGCCTCCGGTTTTGGCGGAAAGCTGTCTCTTCCGATCGTCGGAACCTTTTTCGGCACGGCTTCGCTCGGTTTTGCGACGCCGGACACGTCAGACGGAGAGAGTCTCGACTACGTGACCTGGAAACTCGGGGCGGGACTGGGGATCCCGTTATCGCACAATTTGGATTTTGTCATCGAGGGCGGCCTGGCGCGGGAGAAATTCACCGCGGATATCCTGGCTGATCCGGTCGATGGTTATGGCACTTACGTGACGCCCGGTCTCCGGCTAATGCTTGGAGATTTTATTGAATTGAACGGGGGCGTCTCAATCACAAACATAGACAGTCAGACCGAAACCGGTGTCGACTTGAAAGCGCTGCTGCACTTGACGCCGACGTTGAGTCTTTTTGGCAACGCCTACTACACCGAGGAGGTAAGTCAGTACGGATTAGGACTTCGGCTGAGTTTTTAGACATTCGTTCTGAATTCAGCTGCAAGCTCCTGAGTTGAGGGGTAGCCGCGGCCCGGGTTATTGGCAGGTGCCCGGGTCGCGGCTCGTTCCTTTTTGGGACGACCACCGCAGATTGCCGCAATTTTCCTTATCACGTTGATCGGCTGACGACTGGCTTGATCGTTTCCCGGGAAATTGCCATGAATAATCGGGTATGGTCACCCGGAAAGTCAAAGACCTGCCACGCCGGCTGCAATTGGCGGGAGTGGCACTGGCATTCTCCGTATGCGCGAACGCCCCGGCTGCTGAGGACGAGTTGCTCGCAGGTGCTTACGTTCAGGATGTGACCGGGTCTTTTGATTCGCTCATCATCAATGGGGGCTTTACCGAAAAACGCCGGGGAAAAATGAATCCGGGTGATCTGAATGCCCGATGTTTTGTTCTGCGGAGCGGCAAAACCACGATCGCCATTGCCGTGGTCGACAGTTGCATGATTCCCCGAACCGTATGTGATCGTGCCAAGACTCTCGCTTCGAAAGCGACCGGGATTCCGCCGGAGAACATCCTGATCTGCGCGACCCACACGCACAGCGCGCCGAGCACGATGGATTATTGCCTCGGAACGATGGCAGACCCGCGCTACACCCTGTTCCTGCCGCCAAAGATTGCCGAGGGGATCAAGCAGGCTCACGCCAGGCTCGAGCCTGCACGTGTCGGCTGGAGCCAGGTAAGCGCCCCGGACTGCACCCATTGCCGCCGCTGGATCACCCGTCCGGACAAGATGCAGTCTGATCCCTTCGGTAAGCAAACCGTCCGCGCGATGATGCATCCGGGCTACCAAAGTCCCAATTATGTCGGCCCTTCCGGTCCGGTCGACGACGAGCTTTCCGTGCTTTCGATCCAGACTTTAAAAGGTGAACCTCTCGGGGT